>JAICGL010000082.1 GCA_025923175.1 Acidimicrobiia bacterium | reverse complement strand
CGGCTTCCTGGCCGACGTGGCCGTGGTCGAGGTGGACACCGAGACCGGCGAGGTGGCCGTCCGGGGCTACATCACCGTGCACGACGCCGGCCGGGTGCTCCATCCCGAGCTGGCCGAGGGTCAGGTGCTCGGCGGTCTCGCCCACGGTCTCGGCGCAGCGCTGCTCGAGCGACACGTCTACGACGACGCCGGCAACCTGCTCACGAGCACGTTCGTCGACTACCCGACCCCGACCGCCACCGAGCTGCCCCGTCCTGTCACGGAGATGGTCGAGTCCCCCTCGTCGGTCACGCCGCTCGGCGCCAAGGGCCTCGGCGAGGGAACGACAATGACCGCCCCCGCCGCCATCGCCAACGCCGTCGCCGACGCCCTCGGCCTCGACACGTTGCCCGACGACGTGAACATCGAACTTCCCCTGACCCCCGCCCGGGTCTGGGCCCTGGCGCAAGCCGCCAACGTGCGTTCCTCAGGAACACCCCCCGTTACCCAGGAACGCAGGTTGCCGGCGCAGCCCGAGAACAGCGCCGACTCGTGAAGCCACCCGCCTTCCGATACGAGCGGCCGCACACGATGGCGGAGGCATTGGAGCTGCTCGCCGAACACGGCGACGACGCCCGGCCGCTGGCCGGAGGGCAGAGCCTCGTCCCGATGCTCAACCTCCGGCTCGCCGCTCCCGCAGTCGTCGTCGACCTCAACGACCTTCCGGGTCTCGATCGGCTGGAGGCGACGGACGGCACGCTCTTCGTCGGTGCCCTCACCCGCCAGCGCACCCTCGAGATCTCGCCGGAGGCGGCGGCCATCGGAGCCCTCGCCGACAGCCTCCCCATCGTCGGCCACGTCGCCACCCGCAACCGCGGCACGGTCGGCGGCTCGATCGCCCACGCCGACCCCGCCGCAGAACTGCCCTTGGCCCTCCTCGCGCTCGACGGCTCCGTGGTGGCGGACGGGCCCGGCGGACGCCGCGAGATCCGCGCCGGCGAACTGTTCGCCGGGTTCCTCACCACGACGCTCCAGCCCGGCGAGCTCGTCACCGAAGTCCGCTTCCCGCTTCCCCGTCGAGGAGAAGCCAGCGCCCTTCTGGAGGTGGCCCAACGCCACGGCGACTTCCCGTTAGCGGCCGTCGGGGTCTCGGTGCGGCTCGATGCGGATGGGCGGATTGCCGCCGCTCGCATCGCCGTCGGTGCCGTCGCCGACCGCCCGCTCCTCCTTTCCGGGGCCGCGGAAGCCTTCGTCGCCGGCGCGTCCGCAGAGATGACCGGTCAGATTGCGGCCGTCGAGGTTGATCCGACCGGCTCACTCCACGCTCCCGCCGACTACCAGCGCCACCTCGTCGGCGTCCTCGTCGCCAGGGCGCTCACCCGCTCGGTTCACCAGGCCGGTCTCGTCGCGTCACCGCCGGACTCGACATCTCGGCAGATTTTCAGGCGGATTCCGCACGAAAGTCTGCCGAGATTGCCAGCCGCGCAGTGCACGGTGAACCGGAAAGCTGTGTCGCTCGCCGATGTCCCTGACCGACGGCTGCTGTCGGACTTCCTCCGCCACGATGTCGGCTTGCGGGGCACGCACGTGGGCTGCGAGCACGGTGTGTGCGGGGCGTGCACCGTCCGACTCGACGGCGTCGCCGTCCGCTCGTGTCTCCTGCTCGCCCGCCAAGCCGAAGGCGCCGAGATCGCCACGGTCGAGGGCCTCGCATCCGACGACGAGGAGCGGACCCTCCATCCCCTCCAGGACGCTTTCCGGCGCAACTTCGCTCTCCAGTGCGGGTTCTGCACCGCCGGCATCTTGATGGCAGCGGCCGAACGGATCGACGAAACGACCACCGAGCACCTCGGCCCACCCGACGAGGACGAGATCCGGCGGCTGCTCTCCGGACATCTCTGCCGCTGCACCGGCTACGAACCGATCGTCACGGCAATTGCGGATGTGCTGCGCGAGGATCCCGGCTCATGACCGACACCTACGACGGGTTCCATGTCGAGCGCGACGCCGGGAGCGGCATCGCCACCATAACCCTCGACGTCCCCGAAAAGATGAACCGTGTCAGCATGCCCGCCCGGGACCAGCTGGCCGCCGTATTCGGCGAGCTCGGCGGCGACGACGCCGTCCGGGTGATCGTCGTCGGCGGCGCCGGAGAGAAGGCCTTCACCGCCGGGGGCGACATCCCCGGCTTCATGGCCCGCACCCCCGAGGAGCTTTCCCACCTCGCCAAGAACATCGCCGCCGCCGAGCGGTGCCCGAAGCCGGTGGTGGCCAAGCTGCACGGCTTCACCTTCGGCGTCGGCCTCGAGCTGGCGCTGGCCTGCGATCTGCGGGTGGCCGCCGACGACACCGTCCTCGGCCTGCCCGAGATCACCCTCGGCATGATCCCCGGCAGCGGCGGCACGCAGCGCCTCGTCCACCTCGTCGGGCTGTCCCGGGCCAAGGACGCCATTCTGCGCGGCCGGCGCATCCCCGCCGACGAGGCGCTGCAATGGGGCCTCGTCGCCGAAGTCGTCCCCCTCGCCGACCTCGACCGCCGCGCCACCGAGATCGCCGTAGAACTGGCCGCCAAGGCACCGCTGGCCCTCAAGGTGGCCAAGCGCGTCCTCAACCTGGCCTACGACGCACCCCTCCACGTCGGCCTCGAGCTCGAAGGCCTGGCCTACGGCCTCCTCCGTTCGACCGACGACTTCGCCGAGGGCGTGTCCGCCTTCACGGAACGCCGCCCGCCGAAGTACAAAGGTCAGTAGACGGGCTACGCGCCGGCGATGGCGACCACCGGGTGGGCGGGGGGACGGCCGCCGAGCGACCCTACGAAGGGCCGGTCGGAGAAGTTGAAGGCGCCCCCGTCCTCGCCGACCATCACGTAACCGTTGCCGTAGCGGACCATCCCCCTCACCGGCTTGTTGAGCGGTTTCCCGCCCATCGACCCCCGGAACGGCGCATCGAAGGCGAAGACGCCGCCGTCCGACGCCACGAGCCAGTAGCCCCTGCCGTCGTCGGTCGGCACGAGGCTGCGGACCGGAGCATTGAGGCGCGTGCCCCCCATCGAACCGGCGAAACGGGCGTCGCCGAAGCAGAAGATGCCGCCGTCCGACGCCACCAGGTAGTAGCCCTGGCCGGTCGGCGTCGCCACGGAACCGACCACCGGGCCGTTGAGCCGGAGGTGCGAGACGTCGCCCAGGGCGGGGGCGTCTCCGAACGGGACGGCGCGACCCCGGTTGGTGAAGATCCAGTAGCCAAGCCCGCTGGGCGTTGCCGACAGGCTGGTGGCGTGTTCGCCCGTCTCGAGTCGTCCGATCAGATCGCCGGGCCTGGCGGCGTTACCGAAGGCGCCGACGTACCCGTCGTCCCAGAGGACCCAGTAGCCCTGGCCGCTCGGCGTCGCCTCGATATGGACCGCCCGGGCGGATCCCCGCGTTCCGCCGGTGGACGGGAACGTCGGCGCACCACCGAACGCGTGGACGGTGCCGTCCGACTCGAGGATCCAGTAACCCAACGGCGCGAGCGCAAAGTCGGCCCCGCCGTTCCCCGGTGTCGGGTCGGTCGGCGGAGGGACACCGGGCGGGCCCGGGGTCTCGCTCGGCGGCCCGGGGGGCGGACAGGAGGCGTCCGGCGCCGGACCGTCCGGGGTGAGCAGCTTCAGACCGCTGGCCGGTTCGCTGATGCCCCGCACGGTCATGGCCGCCACGTAGATGTTGTACCGGGCGTTGGGGAGCAGGCAGCGCAGCGTGACCGACGTCGCCGGGGCCGGAACGACGAGCTTGCGGGACTCGGCGTCGTAGATGCTCAGGTGGTACCCGGTGATCGGGTGGCCATGACCGTTGGCGGACTGGTCCCAGCTGACGGTGGCCGTCCCGTTCGGACCGGGGACGGCCGTCAGACCCCCCGGCGGGTCGGGACGGGCCAGGCCGTAACCCTGAGCGAGAGCCACGACGGCGGCGCCGCCGGGGCTCAGCCGGATCCCAGAGATGCGAAGGGCGGTCTCGTAGTCGAGGGTGCCGGAGACGGAGACGCCGCCCGGCCAGGTCCTGATGCTTTGCGAATCCCGCCTGCCGAAGGCGCTGTACCACCAGGAAGCACCGGCCGTGATGCCCGGCGCGAGGTCGAGGGCGCCGGACGCCGTCTCCGAGCTCAGCCCCACCTCGCCCTCGATCGGCGCGCCGTCGGCGCCGACGAACCGGACCTGTGCCTCGGCCGATTCGGGATAGTTGAGGTCGAGCGTGCGGTCGCCGCTGATGTCGAACGCCGACGACTTGCTGGTGGCGTCCTCGTGGTCGTCGGACTCACCGCCGTCTTCCCACTCGTCGGTGTCGGTGACCACGCGGTAGGCGCCCGGTGTGACGTGGACCCGGTAGGTGCCATCCTCGGCCACGGCGAAGAACCGTTCGACGTCGCCGTCCTTGGACACCAGGGCGATCCTCTGGTCGGGGTCGCCGGGACGGCCGCCGGTCCGGATCGTGCCCGAAACCACGGCACCTCGCTTCAGGCTGACATCGAACGTGGTCGCACCGGCCGGCACCGTGAATTTGCCGTCGACGCCGCGATCGGTGGGAGCCTCGATCTGCAGGGAAGAGGGCGGATGGCCCGGAAGCGTCCGGAGCGTGACTGCGCCGGTGGCGTCGGTCACCCGGATGGAGTCGAGGGTACCGCTCGCCTTGATACCGGAAGCGATCTCGACGTCGGTGGCGTCGGTCGGCACCTTGCTCTGGGCCATGACCTTGGCGCCGGCGACGGGTGCGCCCTGCGGGTCGAGCACCCGCACGGTGAGAGGGGGGCCGGCCGGTAGCCGGAGGTCGATGTGGCGGGCCCCGTCATGCCTGTATCCCTTGGAGAGGAGCGCATACCGGTCACCGGACGGATCGGCCCCGGGCTCATCGTCCAGGGAGCCGAACCTCGCGGTGAAATGGAGGTCGTATGTCCCGGGCGGGGCGTCGCTCGTGAAATAGCCCGGCTGGCCACTGGGGGTCGCGGCCCCTCGATCGACCGGTTCGCCGTCCGGGCCCAGCAGCCTCACGCTCATCCAGGGCCGGTAGACGCCGTCGATGTCGGTGGCCGTCCCCGACAGGCTGATGAGAAATGAGGGTGGCGCCGGGAAGGCGACGTCCACCGTCGTGGAGCGGCGACCGTCGATCCCGCGCTTCACGATCTTGTCCCCGACTCCTCGCGGCGGGTTCACCTCCACCGCCAGGTTCGGGGTCGCCAGGGCCATCAACCGGACATGGCCGCCGGCATCGGTCTCATCCTGGGTGCTGCTCCAGCCACCGCCCGGCTTTCCCGCCAGGACGTCCGGCGAAACGGGGCCCTCGTCGGCCGAGCGGAGATGGACGAAGGCCCCGGCGACCGGATTGCCAGAGCTGTCGCGGACCGTTACGTCGTGGGTGACCAGGGCGAGGGTGAGGTCCCCGATGCGGTCGCGGGTGAGGTCGAACTCGCTCACGCTCACAGTGGGGCCACGCCACGGGCCGACCGAGAGGGGGTAGACGCCCGGCGGGACGGCGAGGGCGAAGTACCCGGCGGGATCGGTGACGGTCGACGTGTCCCCGCCCAGCCGCAGCGTGGCGCTGGCGAGCGGCGCTCCGCTCGTGTCGAGGACCCGGCCCCGGAACTGGATGAGGCCGCCGGGCCGCCCGACGATCACGACGTCGAGCGGTGTGGCCGCCCCGACCGTGACTCCCGGCACGGTGACGTGAACGGGCGTGCCGCCCGAGGTGGCGTTGGCCATCAGCGTGTACGTCCCGGGCGCCACGGCCAGGTCGTAGCGGCCGTCCTGGCCGGCGACGGCCTGGGCGACCGTGGCCCCCGAGCTGTCGACCAGCGACACGTTCGCCCCGGACAGCATGGCACCGCGCTCGTTCTCCACCACGCCCGATAGGCGACCGGTCGCCTCGGCCGCGGTCGCCGCATCTCCGGGCGCCACGAGGCCGAGCAACGAGATGATCAACAGTGCGCCGGCCAGGCGTCTGCAGACGGGCGCGTCGAACGTAGGAAGAGACAAGGGGACTCGCTCCCAGCCAGAGACCGCAAGACTTTTGCGTAGGTTCGCTCAGGTCTTCGCCACGGCCTGCGCATTGTCACATTTCGACCCTGTTGCGACGGGGTCTATCGGGCGAAGCGGAAGACCGGGTGGTCGTCGAAGTAGTCCCGGAAGTGGATGTTGTCGACGCGCAGCCAGTGCGCGCCGTTGAAAGGGGCACTCAAGCCGACGGACAGGATGACGGGTTCGCCGCTCTGCACTCGGCGCCGGATCACCTTCCACATCGAGTCGATCGGCACGCCCTTCTCGTCCCGGAGCCGGAAGTCACAGACATTCAGGTCGAGCGACCCGAGCCGCAGGTCGTCGAGGCCCATCCGCAGCTGGCTGCCCCGCCGGAACAGCTCTGCCGGCCCCGGGCAGCGCAGCACGCCCAGCGAGGCCGTGCCCCGGCCGACGGGCACGGACGCCGCCCCCGACGCCGTCACCGTGAGGTCGTCCCCGTAGATCGAGGGCAGGTGGTCGTGCCCCAGGATCTCCAGGAGAGACCAGAAATCGCCGTCGGGGAGGCGCCCGAGGGCGGCGAGGCTGGCCTTTTCGACCTCCCGTTCCTCCACCAGCGGTGGCTTCCCGCTTCGGCGTGAGAATCCGATGTCGACCGTTTCCCCAATGCCAAACGGCCCGCCGCCCCGGGTGGTGGCGCCGGTGTCCCATGGCACGTCAAGGAGCGGGGCGATGTGCTCGTGGTGGCCGTCGATACCGGCCACGGCCACGGACCCGTCGTCGAGACGGGCCAGGTGGTCCACCACGATCATCTGCTGGGCGGTCATCTGGGCGACAGGCTACGGAGCCCCCGACAACTCGCCCTGTATGACCGCGTAACGGACAACTCTGACCACGGTAAGTGATTTTCGAGCTCAAGTGGGGAATGAAAGTCTCCGATTCCAGATCAGATGGCGCGGGCTTTGGACACGCGACCCCTGATCACCCCTGGGGAGGGGAAGGGAGAGCATGGACCCCCAACCTGATGACCTGATGGGCACAGACGATCTGACGCTCGTGCAAGCCGCCCGTTCCGGGGACCGGTTGGCTTTCGGCGTTCTCTACCTACGCCACCACGCCGCGGCCTGGCGGATTGCCTGCGTTGCGTCCAAGTTCTCCCCCGACGCAGAGCTGGCGGTCATCGAGGGGTTCACCCGGGTCTTCTCGGCCCTCCCTGCCGAATCTGAGGAATTCGAGGCGGGGCACGTGACATTCCGCCCCTACCTCCTGGCTTGCGTGCGTCAGGCCGCCCTCAACCGGGCTCGTTCTGCCGGACGGGCGGAGCCGGCCAGCACACGCCACTCCTCCCGGCGGCCACCGGCCTCTCCCCCTCCGCGTGCCCCACTGGCGGGCCTGACGCCCGACGGCGAGGTCGTGCTGTCGTCCATGGAGCACCACGTCGCCCGGGGCGCGCTGGCTGCTCTCCCGGAGCGGACCCGTACCGCCCTGTGGCTGTCAGACGTGGAAGCCATGACGGCCAGCGAGGTCGCCGCAATCCTCGGTACCGATCCTGAGGTGGCGGCGGCCCTCGCCGCCGAAGCCCGGACGGGTGTGCGCTCCGCGCAGGACAGCGCCCATCGCCGCCACGAGGTCAGGGCCGAATGCCGGTTCACGGTCGACCACCTGGGCGCCTACCACGCCGGCACGCTCGACCCGAAGAAGGGCGTGCTCGTCCGGTCGCACCTCGACCTCTGCCCACCCTGCCGCATGCACCTCGGGGAACTGGCGAACGCTCCGGCCACCCTGGCCGCCGTCGTGCCGGTCGCCCCGCTGCTCGGCGGTGAGACCCAGCACCACTGGCTCACGTCGGCGGCCGACGTCCGCCCGGCCGAGCGTCTGCTGCCTCCCGGCCTGGCCGCCGCCAACCCGACCTGGCATTTCCCCTCTGGCATCCGGCCGGTGCGGGATCACCGGAACCGGCGCGTGGCAGTGGCGGCGGGCGCCACACCGGCTGCGCCCCGCAGTGCCGGAAAACGGGTCTGGCCCGCAGTGCCCGCCCTGA
This sequence comes from Acidimicrobiia bacterium, assembly GCA_025923175.1. GTDB lineage: Bacteria > Actinomycetota > Acidimicrobiia > IMCC26256 > BP-133 > BP-133. The sequence goes on along the minus strand of JAICGL010000082.1, from coordinate 2,547 downwards.
TGCTGGTCGTCGCCTGGCTGGGAGTCATGTTGTCCCTGCCGCAACTGATGCAACCGGGGACGGCGCCGGGACCTGGCGGGCTGGCATTGCCAGCCGTGCAGGCCTACGTTCCCGATTTTCTGCCGGGGGCCGCCAAGTCGGGCGCCGGCAAGGCCAAGGGTTCAAAATCCGGGCAACCGGCGGTCGGCGTCGCCGGTAGCGGCAGCGAGCTCGCCGCACAGTTCACGTCTGAGACGGACCGGTCGGGCGCCGGTGGGCTCGGTGAAAACGATGCCCCACCGAATGTGGGACTGATCTCCACCTCGACTTGGCGCTCCCGGGCCACTCTCCCCCGTCCGGCGAGCGACACACCCCCACCGGCTCCCGTGATCGAGGCGCTGCAGACCGTGCCGGCTGTCGTCACGAACGTCGTTCCGATCGCTCCATTGGCAGTGGCGGCGCCTTTGCCGGCTCCTGATCCTGCTCCTACTCAGGCTCCGGCTCCGGCTCCGGAATCCAAGTCGAAGAACGACTCCAAGAAGGCCGACAAGGACGCCAGGAAGGCCGAGAAGAAGGCCGAGAAAGAATCCAAGCGGGCAAAGAAGGAGTCCAAGAAGCAGGACTCCAACAAGACGGAGCGCAAGACCCAGCCCGTTACACGAGGGAAGATCGTCACGGCATAGCCTCCATCGGTCCCCGCCGACGGAGGTTTCCGATGGACGAGTTGCTGGTCGACAAGCGCGGGGCCGTCACGCTGTTCACGCTGAACCGGCCTGACGCCCATAACAGCATCACGGCCGCAATGGCCGTCGGCCTCGCCGAGGGGATCGACGCGTTCGCCGCCGACGACTCGGCCCGGGTGCTCGTGATCACCGGAGCAGGCGACACCGCTTTCTGCTCCGGCGCCAATTTGAAGGACGTCGACGAACTGCTGCGCCACGCCCACACCGAGCGGGCCGGCCCCATCGGTTTCGCCAAACTGGATCCCGGCAAGCCCACCATCGCCGCCGTCAACGGCTATTGCTTCGCCGGCGGAATGGAGCTGGCGTGCTGGTGCGATTTCCGTATCGCTTCCGCCAATGCCGAGTTTGGCGCTCTCAACCGCCGGTGGGGCGTGCCATTCATCGACGGGGGCACGCAGCGCTTCCCCCGGATCATGGGTCAGGGCAACGCGCTTTACATGATTGAGACCGGGGCGCGTATCGACGCGGCGCGGGCCATGGCGTTCGGCCTCGTCCAGGAAGTCGTGGCGCACGGGGCGGCGCTCGACCGGGCGCTGGAGCTAGCCGACCGCATCGCCGGCTACCCCCAGGTCAGCCTCCGCGCCGACCGCGCCGCCACGCTCGCAACCTGGGGCCAGAGCCTCGACGCGGGCCTGTACATGGAAGCCGGGCTGTGCCGGCCCACCGCCTTCCATCCCGAAGTGGCGGAGGGCCTGCGCAAGTTCGTGTCCGGCGACCGCCCGGAGGCGCCCCGCCCGACGTAGTCCGGTTCAGCCCTGGCGCGTGATGTGCGCGAGGACGTCGGCGAACTCCTTGGTGGGCGAGAAGTCGACATAGGCGCAGTCGGTCAGGGCGTACGGGGCGTGGCCCGGGGCCCAGTAGAACGCCTGGCCGGCCTCGTAGGTCTGGTCGCCGCCAGGGACACGCATGAGGAGGCGGCCCTCCAGCATGTAACCCCAGTGCGGGCAGGGGCAGGAATCGCCCTCGAGGCCGACGAGAGCGGGGCCGAGGTCGGTGCCGGCAGCCAGGCGCATGAATGCGCAGGTCAGCTCGCCGACTTCGGCGAGGCGGACCTCGACGGCCTCGTCCTTGATCGCGATGGGCACGGTGTCGGGCGTGAGCGTCTGCATGGTCTGTCCTTTCAGGCGGTGACGTCTCCGGAATTCCGGTGACGAGCCCGACCCTGCCAGCCCGGCGTTCCTGAAACGTTCCTGCGCCGGCGACGTCAGATCGAACTGGCCGCGAACGCCGCGCAGCGAGCCGCGTCGAGCGGCTGGCCAACGGCGTGGAACCCCTCGGCGGCGACAGCGAAGTGCCCCGCCGCCGGTTCGCCGGTCGCCAGGGCGCGGTGACCGCGGACCTCCTCCAGCGCGGCATACCAGGCCGGCAACCGCATGACGACGTCGGCCAGCATCTCGACGGCCGGCTCCCACTCCTTCAGCCGCGCCAGGTCGCCTCCCCGGGCGGATGCGATGGCCGCCGGGACGGCCAGGGTGATCCGGCAGCCGGGGCAGGTCTCAAGCGGCCCCTGCACGGACGTCTCGGCGTCCTCCAGGATGGCGAGCGCGGCTTCGGGGTCGCGGGCAGCGTTGATCTTGGCCCCGTAGATGCGGTCCATGAGGTGGAAGCCGACGTTGCCCTCCCGTGCGACCGCGAGTGCCTCGTTCAGCAGCGCCTCCGCGTCGGCCCGGCGTTCGCCATAGAGGGCGACTTCCGCCCGCCGTTGCAGTGCGAGCGCCTCCCCGACCGCGCCCCCGAACTCGCGGCTCAGGCGCCCGCCGAGGCGCAGCGCCTCCTCCGCCTCGTCGAGCCGACCCGACAGCAGCATCGCCTCGCCGCGCAGTGT
>JAICGL010000081.1 GCA_025923175.1 Acidimicrobiia bacterium | reverse complement strand
GTTCGCGACGACCGGCGCCGATCTGTTCGGCCTCGTTCCTCAGGGTTATGACCTGATCCTCGACATTGCGGGTCCGGCGCCGTTGCGGATCTCGCCATCGGCGGTGCAGCGGTCCACTGCGGCCGAGGTCGACTGGCGGCGGTAGGGGAGTGACGCACTTCGAGGTCGATCTCGATCTGCTCAGCCGCACGGCGAGAGATCTCCGGGCGGCCGTCGGCTTGGCGAGGACCGTGGCCGACAACCGTGGTTCGCTGGCTGCGCTGCTGGCGGATTGCGGATCCTCCCGGCTGGCATCGGCCGGCGAGGACTTTCTCGGCGAGTGGGGCTACGGCATGAAGCTCATCGTCGATGACGGTGAACAGTTGGCGCAGATGCTGGAAGCCGGAGCAGCCCGCTACGGCGAGGTCGAGGATCGGATCTCCCGGGGCTTGCAGTGACCGAGTTGCGTGTGGGGGCGCATCCTCGAGAAGTCATACCGGGCGCTCCTGAGGACGTCGAGACGCTGGCAACCCGGCTGGAGACGTACTCCGACGACGCCCGGGATGCCGCCACCAGGCTCGACGCCATCGATTCGGGCGCCTGGGTGGGCAGCGCCGGGGATGCCTTCCGGGAGGCGATCGGCGAGCTGCCGGAGAAGCTCCGCCGGGCAAGCGATGCCTTCTGGGATGCCGGCGCCGCACTGCGTCTTTACGCTGATCGGCTGCGCGACGCCCAGGCCGCGGCTGCCAAGGCAATCGAGCTGTTCTCCGAGGCGAACGGCCGGAGCCGAACCTGGGCCGAGCAGCAGGAGGCTTACGACGACGGCGTACGAATCGCCGCCGCCAGCGGCGTGCCACCCCCGAAGGCACTGCCCGTCCCAGGCGACCCGGGTGAGCAACTGCGCCTGGAAGCGCAGCGGCTCGTCGAGGAGCAGCGCCACGAGGTGGAGGAGGCCGCCCAACGAGCAGCCGAGCGGCTCAAGGAGGCCGGCCAAGCCGCACCCAATAAGCCCGGCTTGCTGAAGCGGGTGCTGAGCGGCGCAGGCGACATCGCCGGGGATTTCTTCGGCGGTGCCGTCGAAGGGACGGTCGGCATCGTCCAGTTCGGCTTCAAGCTCTCACCGACCTACGCCCTGATCGACCCCAAGGGCTACGTCGAGAACGTCACCGGGATGGCCAAGGGCATCGCATACGGCGTCACTCACCCCGTCGAGTTCGCCAAGGCTGCCGTCAACTGGGACATGTGGCTCGACAACCCCGCCCGAGCCCTCGGCCAGCTCGTCCCCGAATTGGCCCTCTCTCTGGCCACCGCCGGCGCGGGCGGCGCCGCCGTCAAGGGCGCCAGCGCCTCCCGCCGCCTGGCCCGCTCCGCCGACGACCTCTCCGACGCCGGCCGCGTTGCCCGCAAATCTGACGACGCTGCCGAGGTCGGTCGAACCGTTCGAACCATCGACGACTTCGCCAACGTCCGCCGGCTCTCCTTGGAGGACGCCAAGGAATTTGTGGCGGCGACGAAAAAGGCGAGGCCCGATTACAAGTTCGCTCCGAGAAACGCGCCGAAGGACGTCCTTCAACCCGGGCAGGCGTGGAGTCCCGACCAGGGAACCCCGGTGATCGGGCGGCTTCCCGACACGGAAAGGGTGGCGGACTCCAAGGAGTTGATCCGCATCGGAGAGTCCATTTCATGGGAGGACTGGAGAATCTTCAAGAACGACGCCTGGGTGCAATCGATCATTGACCAGAAGGGCGAGGTCCAGGTGGCGTCTACCCTGGAGCGCAACCTCTGGGACCCCAAAGAGAACCGCCCTACGGTATTCGCGCGGGAGGTCGTACAGCTCGTTCGAGCGGGTTACGTATGGAAGGGGGATCGGCTTGTCCCAGCACCCTGACTCGGCTGCCGCTGCAGAAGCGCTGGTGTCGCAACTGAGCGGAGACCGCTACAACGGCTACGTTCAGCAACCCATTCCGAGTGAGACTGACGACGATCCCCACGCGGTCGTGGCAGCGTATTTGAACGCCGATCCGCAAGGCCGAGCTGCTCTCGTCCAGCAAACCAGTGGCGAACCGTGGGAAGTGCTGGAGATCTTTGCCCAGCGCCAAGCGGTCGTGGCGGTACGGACGAGATCGCTGGAACCGATCCGTCTGGGTTTGGTGGCCGTGGGCATGGCCATTCCGCACGGCGACTACAGATACGTGCTTAATGCGCTCAGCAAACTTGACTACAGCGCCCGGATCCTCGGTTCTGACCTTGCGGAGGTCTATGAGGATGTTGTTGCTCTCCTTCCCCCGGCCTCCACGGTCTTCATCGAACGATTCCTAGCTAGCGAGGATCGCCGGAACGACAGTTTGCTCAAAGCGATGGGCTACGCGCCGAAGGGCAGCGGTCATGACTTCGATTATGTCCTCTACTTTCCTTACGACGATGACGAGGAGTAGGACCGCCTTGTCGCAACGTGAGGACCGTGACATGCCAGGCGGAGATCTTTTGACACGGTTGGGCGGGGATGGCTACGACGGCTATCTCCGGCAGCCATTCCCAAGCGGATCGGACGAGGGGCCACAGGCCGTGGTGAGGGTCTACATGGAAGCCGAGCCTCAGGTTCGGACGGTCATCTTGGACCAGGTCGACGAGAATTCCGCGGAGATATTGGAAATTTTCGGCGAACGTCAGGCCGTCGTCGCGGTGCGCAGCAGGTCAGTCGGGCCAATCCGCACAGGGTTGGTGGCGCTGGGGATGGCGATCCCTCGCAGCGACTACCGGTATGCCCTTATGGGGCTCAGCAAGCTGGATCACAGCGCCCGGTTACTTGGCGCGGATCTGGGGGACCTCGTCGAGGACGTGTCTCCCTTCCTGCCTGGGGCCTCCCGGACCTTCATCGACCAATTCCTAGAGAGAGACGACCGGGGTCCGTCGTTGATCAGAGGCATGGGATACGAAGCATATGGAAGCGGCGAAGAATTCATCTACGACAACGCGTCGCCCTACGACGATGTCGACGAGTAGGTGATGGCTTTGGCGTCGGTGTCGGAAGATCCCCAGGATCAAAAGGTAGCCGCTGCACTGTTGACGCCATTGAGGCTCGACCGCTACGAAGCCTATCTCCGGCAACCCATCCCGAGTCCACTTGATGATGATCCCCGCGCTGTCGTTGAGGCGTACCTCCGAGGGGACCCAGCCCTTCGAGTCGCGATCATGGAAGGCATCGACGACAGGCCGAGGTCTGTCCTGAGGTGCTTCGGGGAGCGCGAAGCCGTAGAGGCTGTCCGCACCGGTTCGGTCGATCCAATCCGCCTGGGCTTGGTGGCGGTAGCGATGGCGACTCCTGGCGAGGACTACAGAGAGGTACAGCTGAGCCTGAGCAAGCTGGACCACAGCGCACGATTGCTCGGGGCGGATTTGGCCGACGTGTTCGCAGCTGTCACGGCTTTGCTACCAGAAAGGGCTCGGGAGGAACTCGGCACCTTTGCGTGTCGAGACGACCGCGACGCCTCCCTGCTCAAACGCATGGGCTTTGCCGCGAGGGGAACGGGATCCAGCTTTGTATACGTGGATGCGTCACCCTACGAGGACTGAGTGCACTGCAACCGCCGTCGACCCAGCCCGATCGCAGGAGAGTCTGGCAACGCAAATCACAGCTCGGTGAATCCGGCGACACAGGTCGTGAGGATGAGGCCGAAGAAAATGATGGGGACCGCGACGAAGAGCGCCTTGGCGGCAGGGGACTGACGGGCACGGAGGCGTGCCAGGGCAGCGGCGAGGCACCCTCCGACTATGCACAAGCCGATTGTCATGAAGGCGAGGGGAACCAGTCGCTCGACGAGGCTGTCGCGAACCACGGAGTCGTCGCGATAGCGGACAGCGATCTCTGTGTCCCTGCGCGTTTCGCGTGGAACGCTGACCGTAAAAGTCCTCTCAGGTCGTTGCGGTATCGAAACCTCGCAACTCCGCCCCTTGTAATCGGTACAGCGGCCGACAATTGCGGTTGTGCGCTCGCCGAAGAGTGCCGTCTCGCTGGAGTTCACGGTGCTCGCGGTGGCGGCTGCAATGACGAGGGCCCCAGCGCAGAGCCATCCCACAGGCTTTTCCGCTGGGCGGTCCATCAGTTCAATCCCAAGGCAGACAGCACTGAGCGGAAACCTCGGAGGTAGATGAAAAGCGGGATTGCCAGCCCATACGAGACCCACAGCGGGAACGAGCGCCACTCGTCCGGAACCTCGCGCATTGTGTTTAACGCAACGACGCAGAACAGGAATAGCACCCCAAGGCCGATCACCACCCCACCAGAGAGGGCGAGGTCACTGCCGGCTCCGGGCGGAAGAGCCGGAGCGCCGATCAGCAGAGCTGACGCGACCGCTGTGAGCAACACGGCCACGACCGACGTCTTCTCGCCCAAGAGGAGCTTCGGCTCGCTATGCTCCCGCTCCTCGAGCCACAGCTCGTTGCGCCGGCGGGATTCCTCCAGAGTGCTGCGGTAGTAGTCGACACGTGCGAGCCGCCAGTATCCGATGGCGATGAGGTCCGACCATTCAGTGCCCGTGTGGAAGCGGCGCTGTCCGATGTGCGGCGCAGCGGGATCTGGCAACCAGCCACGCTCTGGCTGCTCAGGATCGAAGTCGTAGACGGTCGCCTCCGGGATACCCCGCAAGTCTTCGTCAGTCACGTAGTGGAGAAGCTCGGCCCGATCCGCTTGGCTCTGGCGGATCGCCGACCCACGGCCCTCTCCTATGGGTTGGGAAGTCGAAGCCGGTCGAGTCTTTTCGGGCGCCTTTGCCGGAGCCGGCCAGCCCCCGAAACGCCCGGGCAGCCTCGCTGGAGTCGACCGCCCTCCATAACGATCAGGGAGCTTCGCCGGCTCGCGCGTCCAGTCAGTCCAGCCGACGCCGTCGTAGCGGCGAAACACGCCGGGGTCTCGAGGGCAGGGCCAGAGACCCGGTGTCGGGGGCGCCGGGTAAGCGGCGAATTCCGCATGCGCCCTGGCCCGCCGAGCCTCCCGTCGGGACTGACTCATGCCGGTCTCGCCAAACCACTTGGCCTGTAAAGAGAGGTCGACTCAGCCATGTCGAACCTAGTCAACTCCATCACGCGCGGGGTCCGTCGGTTAACGGCATCTCAACAATGTCGCTCCAGAGCCCGCCCCTGCGATATGAAACGAAGGCAGTCCATTGCGTGCCGTCGTGGTATCGCTGAGCGAACGGGCCCTTTGGGAAGGGATCGACCCACCAACCTTCCATCGGGGGGTCTGCTGCCTCTCTCGGAAGCATTTGGGGTTCCGGTAGGCGAGGTGGGTGGCCTTTCGGTTGATGCATGTCGGCTTCCTCGGCTCTATCGCCAATGTCCGGCGGGTCACGACTGGTCGCTGGCCTCGTCCGCGGTGACGAAGCACAGCGTGTCGGCGAAGTCGCGGGCGGACTTCCGGGCGTCGGCTTCGCGATCCGGATCGAATGTCGTGACGGTGACAACCGCCATTCCCGTCTGGTCCTTGGGCAGTACAAAGACCTGCGTCTGGAACCGTTTCAGGGTTGTCCCCGCCACGGCGACTTCGGCGTGCTCTTCGACAGTGAAGGCACTCATGTCCGGATCCTTGAGCACGAGGGGGATCGGGCCTGAGCGAGTGGGGGCGGGTCTGGCAGCCGGACTCGCCGCGCCGACCTCAGCCGGCGCGGCTTCCGGGGCGGAAACGGATTCTTCGCCGGGACTCGAGGTGGGCCGGTTTGCCAACGCCAGAGTCAGGCTGAGGCCGGGCGGTGGGTCGTTCTCGCCGGCGGCCCGTTCGGGGCGCGTGGCGAGCAGGACGACGCCGTCCTGCGCGAACTCGTGCAGAGCCTGGATCTGGATGGCGATCAGTCGAGTGACCTCGTCCTCGTCCACGCCGGTTCCATCGAACCGTCGGCGAACCTCACTCTCAACCTTCTCGTCGACGTCGGGCGCGAGCAGCTCGAATTGCGTCCAGTCGCTCGGCAACGCCCAGAGGAGAACCGCGTTCATGGCCCGTCCGCGTCGAGGCCCGGGAAGTCAGGCGTCCCTCGGTGGCGGCGACTCGTAAACGCTGGTCCATTCCCGGGCCGTTCGGCCGGCCACGTATTGAGTCCAACGAGTGCCGTCGTGGTACCTCTGGCCCCCGAGGTCCGCCTTGAAGGGGTCCCTCCACCACCCTTCGGTAGGTGGGTCGGGCGCGTCCATCGGGTAGGTCTCGGTTTCCGGCAGGAACGGGAACGTGCGGTCCATCCGGGGCTTCTTGGGTTTCTTCTGTCGTCCGAACATGTCAGTCCCTCATCACGGGTTCGGTCGGGGGGGTCGCCTGTCTGATCGTCGGGGGTGGCGTAGGCGCGTCGGCCGAGGTAAGGACCGGCTGCACCCGCACCCCCAGGTCGGGTTGGTCGGAAGCGTCCGTGACGAGGTTCGGTACGTCCGTCCAGAGGCTGTACGGCGACCGCCAGCCGAGGTAGTTGTCGGGGCCGGTGGCCGTCGTCAGCGGACCGAAGGCGGTCAGGGCCACTCCGCCGGTGTTGTAGATATGGCCGGGGTAGCTCGCCTTGAACGTTCGGAGTGTGTCGCCGATGATGAACCCGACGCCCTCGGCTCTGCCCTTCTTTCGTAAGATCTGGGCGGCATTACTGAAGGGCTTGAGAGGTTGAGTGAACTTCTCCGCCGAGAATGACCCGGCGAGTTCCTTGCCAAAGGTCGTGGCCTTGTTGTCGGCGAGCTTGTAGGCGCGTTTCGCCGCTGCGCCACCCGCGACGCCGGCGGCGCTCATGCCAAGGTCCATGTATGAACGGACGAGGTTGCCGCCTTTGACGTAGAGGTTGCCGTTCGCGTCGCGAGCTTTGCCGACGTAGAGCGACGTCTTGAGGGTCGTTGAGCCCGCCGCGGTGGCCAGGGCGAGGACGGCGGCGGTGGTGCCGAGGGGCGGGAAGAACATCAGCGGGAGGCTGAGGATGCCAAGCGACCCGGAGATGTCGGAGAGGACGCTGGCCAGGTCGGAGAAGAACTCGGCGTGCTCGTTGATGAGGTCGTGGATTCCGCCGATGGCTTCGCCGATGGGTGTGGAGCGGAAGACGGTGCCGGCCCAGCGGCGAACAAGGCTCCAGCCCGGTTCGTCGGGGGCGAATCGCGTGCAGTTTCGGATGGCGGTGGCCATCGCTTCGATGTCGCAGCGTTCGTTGAAGTTCTCGGCGAAGGCGTGAGCTTCCCGCAGGATTGCGCCGTAGGAGTCCTCGGCGTCGTTCAACGGGCGGCGGTCCCGCACCGGGGGGCAGTCGCCTGGCGCCTGGATCACCGGGGCGCTGTAGGTGAACTCCGCCTGCTGGAGCGTCTGCTTCGCCGCCGCCGCCCGCTCCTCGAGGGCCTTGGCTTCGCACTTGGCGGCGACGAAGGCCGTGTGGTACTTGGTCAGCTCCACTGCCAAGTCGGAGAAGGCCTGGCCACAGCGCTCGAGGTCGCGCGGGAGCGTCTCGAGGTGCTGGGCGAACACGTCGGCGGCTAGGCCCTGCCAGCCATCGCGATGGGCGAGCTTCTGGAGTCGGCAGGCTTCCTGGGTCATGCGACGCCCGAACTCGGCTGCGTCGTCGCGCAGGGCCTTCGCCACCTCGGGGTCGCCCGGCAGGGGGTCGAACCCGAGAGTCGGGAAGGCTACGCTGGTGTCGGTCACGGAGCTCCGGACGCGGCCTTGATGGCGGCTTCGACGGCGGTGTACTGCTGGCCGGCCGAGAGCAGGGCTTCGCCGGTCATGTCGACCTTCTCGACCATCTTTTGCATGCCGTACTTCCAGTGGTCGGCGAAGTGGTTCAGAGCCGAGTCGATCGTTTTGGAGCCGAGCTGCCGGCTGCGGAGGCCTTCGACCCGGTGGTGGGCGAAGCCGAGATCCTCGGCGATCGCTTTCAGCTGATGGCCGCTCTGGATCAGCGCTTCGGGGGTGACGTCGATGTAGCCCACCGTCTCGTCCTACCGCTTGGCGGCCTGGGTGAGCTCGACCTCGCCTTCGACGATCAGGTAGCCGCGGCCGGGTGGGAATTGGGACGGGCCCTTGCGGGGCAGGGTGGCGCCCCACAGGTCGCCGTCGCGGTCGAGGTCGGGCTTGAGGGCGAGGCCGAGGCGGGATCGCCGGAGGCCCTGGGTCCAGTGCCCGTAGGCCGAACGGAGGCCGTCGGCCTTGCCGGCGCCGATGACGTGGAGGTCGGCCCGGTGTTCCGACAGCGTCCGGCTCAGCAGGCTGCGGGGGTCTTCGACCATGTCGCAGTCGTCCACCAGGAGGAGCTGGGGCGCGGTGTCCGTCAGCATTTCCTGGAGCACCGTGTCGACCTCCTCGTCCATCCTGGCGATGCGACGGATCTCCGGCGTCTCGCTGAGCGGCGAGCGCCGCAGCGCGATGGCGTTGATCACGACATCGGGCCGGTGCTTGGCGACCATGGCGGCGATCGCGTCGAGCGTGGTGCTCTTGCCGCTTCTCGACGGACCGGCGATGAGCATGTGCTCGCCTTCGTGGAGCGGCACACCGACCGGGCTGAGCGACGCATCACCGATCCCGAGCGGGATGGTCCAGAGGGTCGGGGTGATCTCGAGGGCACCGCCGATCTGAGCGATGGTGACCGCCTCGGGCAGCACGCCGATCCGGGCCGGGCCGCGGCCCTCGGACACCGGACCGGTCTTGGCCGCGATGGCCTGCACCGCGGCGGCGAGGCCGTCGGGCCCGGGAAGCGCGATCTGCACCTCCAGCCGGGTGCCGACATCGATCGTCCGGCCGGGAGACAGCTTGGGGACCTCGCGGGGCGGAATACCGAAGTAGCTGTAGTCCTGCGACTCGCCGAGGCGGAAGGCCAGCTTCTGGGTGACGAGGTTGGAGATGGACGACGGGATGGCTGCCGGCCGGTCGGCCGTCATCACCAGCACGATGCCGAGACCGGGACCGTCGGCTACGAGCCTGCCCAACTGATCGCGGACCGGGCCGCCGGCGACGTCCTGGTATTCGGCGTTGAAGGCCGAGAAGTTGTCGAGGAACAGCACGATCAGCGGGAAGGCGGAACCCGGCGTGCCGGCGTTGATCTTCGGCGACCCCGAGGTCGCGATCCACTGGCGGCGTCGCTCCACCTCGTCGGACAACAGGCGGATGAGGCGGGCCTGCCGGTCCTTGTCGGCCGACCCGACAACGGCTCCCATGTGGGGGAGGTCGGCCAGCGGAGCGAGTGCCTGCGTGCCGAAGTCGAGAACATAGAGGTGGAGTCGCTCGACGGGGTGCGCCTCGGCGAGGGCCACGGCCATCGTGCCGATCGCGGTGGTGGTGCCGGCCCCCGACACGCCGTAACACAGCAGGTTGCCGGCCGCTGGGTCGAACACGAACGGAATCTGGCGCTGCCGGTCGGGATCGTCGGCCAATCCGATGGGGACGGCCAGCGTCGACGCCTGCTGCTCGGCTGTGGGCACCAGCTCGGCCAGTTCGAGTTGGGCGGGCAGCGGCTCGGGCCAGGGACGGCGGGCCACCGCCATCGAGGCGTCGCGGGCCGCCTTGGCGGCGGCGTCAACGAGACGTTCGAGGTCCGATGGAAGATCAGCGGGAGTGTCGGTCGCCGGCGCCGGGGCGGCCCGCTGCGGTTCAGGCCCGAACATGAAGTCGCTCGTGCGAACCCCGGCTGAGGTCTGCGCCACGGTGGTGCCGGTGACGAGCGCAGTCTGGAACGGGAAGACCTCGCTCGGCCCGAGCCGGAGGTAGCCCCGCCCCGCCTGGTAGCGGGCGATCGTGGCCGCCAGCGGCGAGTTGAGGACGTCGACCGACTCGGCGACGTCCTGGACCCGCAGGGCGATCCGCAGGTTGGTGTTGGCGCGGATGTTGTTGTTCACGGCGCCGCCCGGCCGTTGGGTGGCCAAGATCATGTGCACACCGAGGCTGCGGCCCCGCTGGGCGACCCCGACGAGCGAATCGATGAAGTCGGGCAGCTCGGCCACCATCGTGGCGAACTCGTCGATGATCACGACGAGGCGGGGGAGCGGCTCGGGGTGTCCTTGCGTCAGGTACTCCTTCAGGTCGCTGGCGCCGGCGTCGCGCAGACGATGCTCCCGGTACCGCAGCTCGGCTTCGAGGCACCGCAGGGCGCGTTGCCCGAGGTGCTCGTCGAGGTCGGTCACCATGCCGACCGTGTGAGGCAGGGCCGCGCACTGGGCGAAGGCGCTGCCGCCCTTGTAGTCGACGAGCACGAAGTTCAGGTGTTCAGGGTCGACCGACGCCGCCCACGACATCACCATCGTCCGAAGGAGTTCGCTCTTGCCGGCGCCGGTGGTCCCGGCGATGAGCCCGTGCGGACCGTCGCCCACCAGGTCGACCGACAACGGGCCGGTCTCTGCGACGCCGATCGGGCCAGACAGCTTGGGCACGGTTCCCGCCTGCCGCCACCGTCCGAGCACGGCCTCCGGTGTGGGCTCGATCTCCAGCAGGTTGATGAGGGCGGCGCGGTCGGGCAGGTCGGCGCCGCGGTCGGCAACTTCGGGGTCCTCGAAACCGGCCAGGGCGCGGGCGCATTTGCGGGCCATCTCGGCGGTCAGCCCCGAGACGAGGACGTCGGGAATGACGACGTTGTTGGCCGGCTCGGTGTAGCGCACGAGCCCGTCGGTGCCGACGATCTCGGCAATGCGGCTGCAGACGGCGGGGAGGCGGTCGACGCTGCCGGCCACCACGATGCCGGCCACCGGCGCGCCGGCCCCGGCCAGCAGCTCACGCGCCTTGGAGTTGCGCCCTTCGGTGAGCCCCTCG
>JAICGL010000080.1 GCA_025923175.1 Acidimicrobiia bacterium | reverse complement strand
CCGTGCCGGCCGCAGCCCGCGACAGTCGAGATCACTCCGGCGGAATCCACCATGCGGATCCGGGCGTTCATGCTGTCGGCGATGAACACGTTGCCCCGGCCGTCCGTCGCCACGCCCCGGGGGTTTCTGAGCTGCGCCGAGTGAGCCGGGCCTCCGTCGCCCGCGTAGCCGGGGGCCCCGTTGCCGGCCACGGTCGTCACCACCCCGGAGGGATCGATCCGCCGGATCCGGTGGTTGTTGTCGTCGGCCACGTAGAGGTTGCCCGCACTGTCACCGGCCACGCCGCGGGGCCCGTCGAACTGGGCGGCCTGGGCCGGCCCGCCATCGCCCGAGTAGCCGGGGACGCCGGTGCCGGCGATGGTGCTGATGGTGCCGGAGCGGTCGATCCGGCGGATCCGTTCGTTGCCGGAGTCGGCGATGAAGAGGTCGCCCGACGGCGACGCCCAGACGGCCTTCGGGTCCTCGAGTTGGGCGGCGACCGCAGGGCCGCCGTCGCCGGTCCACCCGGCGGCGGCGCCACCCGCGACCGTGGTGATGACCCCGGAGCCGAGATCCACCCGACGGATCCGGTGGTTGGCGGAGTCGGCGATGTAGAGGCCGGCCCCACCCGGATCGACCGCCACACCGTGGGGCCAGTGCAGGGTCGCCGCCCCGGCGGGGCCGCCGTCACCCGAGTACGCCGCCTGCCCGGTGCCGGCCAGGGTCGTCACCGCGCCGCGGGGATCGACCCGGCGGACGCGATGGTTGAACGTGTCGGCGATGTAGACGGTCCCGTCCGGGCCGACTGCCGCCGCCCTGGGCTGGTCGAAGGCGGCCGAGGTGGCGGAGCCGCCGTCGCCGCCATAGCCCCGCGTATTGCTTCCGGCCACGGTTCGGATGACCCCGCCCGCCTGTTGCGTCTGGGCGGTGTCCTTCTGCTTGGCAAGCGCGCCCGTCGAGCCTGTCGGCGAAAGCAGGGCCAGCGCCGTGACCGCCATGACGCCCCGGTGTCGGCCCACGTCGCCAATGTTAGTGAAGTGATCTTTTGAGTCAAATGAGACAGCTGTTACTTACGCCTCCCTTCGACCCACACTCTCTGGTTCGGCAGAATGGCCCCATGCAGACCGAGAACCTGATCGTGAAGGACGAGGGGGCCGTCACCCGGATCACCCTCAACCGGCCGGACAAGCGCAACGCCCTGTCGCTCGAGCTGATGTCGGAGATGATTCCCGCCCTGCGGGGCGTGACGACGCCGGTGGTCGTCATCGAAGGGGCGGGCACCTGCCTCTCCGCCGGGCACGACCTGTCGGAGATGACCGGCCGGCCGCTGGCCTTCTACCAGGAGCTGTTCACCGTCTGCACCGAGCTGATGGAGACGATCCAGGGCATCCCGCAGCCGGTGATCGCCAAGGTCCACGGCTTCGCCACCGCCGCCGGATGCCAGCTGGTGGCCGCCTGCGACCTGGCCGTGGCGGCCGAGGGGACATGGTTCGCCACCCCCGGCGTGAAGATCGGGCTGTTCTGCTCGACGCCGATGGTCGAGGTGTCACGGGCGGTGGGCCGCAAGCGGGCGATGGAGATGCTGCTCACCGGCACGCCCATCGACACCGCCACCGCCGCCGACTGGGGCCTCGTCAACCGGGTCGTTCCTGCGGAGCAACTCGAGGAGAACGTGGCCGACCTGGCTGGGAAGATCGCTGCGTCCAGCCCGCTGGTGCTCGGCCTCGGCAAGCAGGCCTTCTACCGCCAGATCGACCTCGACAAGCGCCAGGCCTACGACCTCACCAAGGCCGTCATGACGATGAACGCCATGACCGGCGACGCCCAGGAGGGCATCTGTGCCTTCCTCGAGAAGCGCCAGCCGACCTGGAAGGGTGAGTAGTAGCCCGGCGGAGAGCCGACTGCAGCGCAACCTCGCCGACATCTTCGAGCTCGTCGCCGACACCGTCCCCGACCGGGAGGCGCTGGTAGTCGGCGACCGTCGCCTGACGTACGCCGAACTCGACGAGCGGGCCAACCGCCTGGCGCACCACCTCGCCGCAGCCGGCATCGGGCCGGGCGACCACGTCGCCGCCTACCTCTACAACAGCCGCGAGTTCATCGAGACGATGCTGGCGGCCTTCAAGCTGCGGGCGGCCGTCGTCAACGTCAACTACCGCTACGTGGCGACCGAGCTGGAGTACCTGCTGCGCGACTCCGACGCCAAAGCGATCATCTACGACCCACGGTTCGCGGCAACGCTTGCGGAAGTCGAAAAGGAGCTGCCGAAGCTCGGCATCCAGCTGGCGGCTGGAGCTCCTTACGAGGAGGCGCTGGCCGCGGCGTCCCCCGTGCGGCCCGAGATCTCCCGGACGGGCGACGACCTGTACCTGCTCTACACCGGCGGCACCACCGGGATGCCCAAGGGCGTGATGTGGCGCCACGACGACGTCCTGGCGGCCGGCATGGGCGACCTCGACGGCGCCGTCACCCGGGAGGAGCAGGCCGAGCGCGCCCGGGCGGGGCGCGACCGTCAGCTGCCTGCCTGCCCGCTCATGCACGGCGCCGCCCAGTGGGTGGCGATGGGGACCTTCTTCGGGGGTGGCACCGTCGTCCTCTCGCCCGACACCCGCCTCGACGCCGGCCGGCTCGTGGAGCTGATCGCAGCCGAACGGATCACGGTCGTGACGATCATCGGCGACGCCGTCGGCCGGCCGCTGGCCGACGCCGCCGCGGCCCGACCCGATCTCGACCTGTCGGCCGTGCGGGTCATCCTCAACAGCGGCGCGGTCGTGTCCCCGCCGGTGAAGGACGACCTCATGGCGCGCATGCCCGGGGCCTTCATCTACGACACCTTCGGGTCGTCGGAGTCCGGCACGTTCGCCAGATCGACGAGCGGCACCGGCAACACGCCGGTCCAGGGCCGGTTCGCTCCCGCGAAGGACGCCGTCGTCGTCGACGACGAGTTGCGCCCGGTTACGCCCGGTTCAAATGTGGTCGGCCGTCTTGCCCGGGGCGGGGCGGTTGCTTTGGGCTACTACAACGATCCGGACAAGACGGCGGCCACTTTCCCGGTAATCGACGGGGTGCGCTTCATCGTTACGGGCGATCACGCCATGGTGGAGCCCGACGGGACGATTCAGCTGCTCGGCCGGGGCTCGGCGTGCATCAACACCGGCGGCGAGAAGGTCTATCCCGACGAGGTGGAGGCGGCCCTGAAGTCACACCCCGCGATCGCCGACGCCATGGTGGTCGGCGTCCCCGACGAGCGCTTCGGGGAACGGGTGGTTGCGCTCGTCGTCGTGCGGGATGCCAGCGGGAAGGATGCCGGCGGGAAGGATGCCGGCGGGAAGGATGCCGGCGGGAAGGATGCCGGCGGGAAGGATGCCGGCGGGAAGGATGATGGCATCCCTGCGGATCTGGACGGGCACGTCCGCCGCCAGGTCGCCGGCTACAAGGCCCCGCGGCAGGTGTTCGCGGTGGAGGCGGTCGAGCGCTTCCCGTCCGGCAAGCCCGACTACGCCTGGGCCCGGGAGCTGGCGTCGTCGCTGGCAGCCGACGAGCCTCGCTGAAGACGGGAAAGGATTTCGTCCCACAGATCGGCGTAGGCGACGACCGCCGGGCTCCGCCGGTCGAAGGAGGCCACCGGCGCCTGGTGGGCGCCCATGCGCTCCACGGCCGCTGCCGACGGCACACCGGAGCGCAGGATGTCGGGGTGGGCCAGGCACAGGTCCTCGATGAGTTCCCGGTGGAGCCGCTTGCGCCGGTCGAACATGGAGAAGAACGGCAGCACCAGCGGGGAGCGCACGCCCTTCTCTCCACTGGCGCGTTTGGCCAGAAAGCGGTTGAGCTGATCGAGTGCCCGCAACGACAGCGTGGTGGGAATGATCGGCACCAGCAGGGCGTCGGCCGCGTTGAAGACGTTCTCCGACAAGCGGGAGATGCTCGGCGGGCAGTCCAGAAAGACGTGCTCGTATCGCTTCGCCAGCGGCCGCACGACCCGGGCCAGGCTCTTCCCCGGGTCCTTGGCGGCGTCGAGTACGACGTCGAGGTTCCGGAAGGAGAAGTCGGACGGGATCAGGTCGAGACCGTCGAAGTCGGTCGGTGTGATGGCCTCCCGCATGTCGGCCTTGCCCCGCACCAGCGACGTGCCCCGCTGCCGCACCTTCGGCGCAGCCCGGAAGTAGTAGCTGGCCGCCCCCTGCGGGTCGAGATCGAAGATCAGCGTGCGGGCGCCGTTGCCCTGCCCGGTGACGGCGGCACGGTGGGCCAGGTTGACGACCGTGGCCGTCTTCCCCACGCCGCCCTTCACGTTGTAGGACGCGAGGACTGCCATCAGTCGATGATCCGTACAGGATCGCCGCGACGGATCTCGCCCTCGGCCAGTACGTCGGCGTACACGCCGGCGCAGGGGTAGAGCGTCCCGGTCTGGAGGACGTCGACGGAGTTCGTCGCGGCGATCGTGCGCAGCACATCGCGGTCGGCGGGCAGATCGCCCTGGGCGAGCGTGGTCATGACACAGCGGGGCACCGTGAACGAGACCCGAAGACGAACGGGCCCGATCTGCAGTGTGCGGCCCTGCCACTCCGTCTCGACGAATCCGTCGTCGTCGGTGTCGACGACGACATTCGGCCGGAAGCGGTGGGCGTCGAAGCGGCTCTGCGGCGCGTGCCGGGTCAGCTCCCGGACGGTGCTGCTGGTGACGAGATGCACGGCACCGAAGTTGAAGAAATTGCCGGCCGGGCCCATGAACGCGCCGCCGTCGATCATCTCCTCGCCGTCCTCTGTGCGCGACTCCATCCCGAAGTACGGCTCGGCGCCGCCCTTCAGCTCACGGACCCAGATCTCGTCGAACCGGGCGTCGGGAGGCGGCGTGTCGGCCACCGTGACCGGCCGCCCGAAGAACTCGCCCAGCCGGACGGACAGCTTGGGGTCACCGACTGCGACCGTCTCGCCGTCGGGGAACGAAACGACGGCACCACCGTCGCCGGAGGTGTGGCCCGTCAGCTCGAACATCCGCCCCCACCAACGGGGCCGCTTGACGCTGACGACCTTCCCGGTCTCGTCGTCGATCAGGGCGTACCGGCGGTCACCGACGACGCCGCGCTGGTCGAAGGCCACCGTCTCGAGTTGTTCGCCGAGCATCGACTTCAGGGGATACCGGAGGATCGACGACACCCGCCCGACCACGATTTCGCTCATGGGAGCACGGTATAGCCTCGCGGGATGAACCGGCTTGCCGACGAGACCAGCCCCTACCTGCGCCAGCACAAGGACAACCCGGTTGACTGGTACCCCTGGGGCGACGAGGCCTTTGCAAAAGCCCGGGCGGAGGACAAGCCGATCATGCTGTCGGTCGGGTACTCGGCCTGCCACTGGTGCCACGTGATGGCGCACGAGTCGTTCGAGGATCCGGGGACGGCCGAGGTCATGAACCGGTTGTTCGTGAACATCAAGGTTGACCGGGAAGAGCGGCCCGACGTCGACGCCGTCTACATGACGGCGGTGCAGTCGCTGACCGGGCGGGGCGGGTGGCCGATGACGGTGTTCCTCACCCCCGACGGCGAGCCCTTCTACGGCGGGACGTACTACCCGAAGGAGGAGCGGCACGGCCTCCCGGGATTCACCCAGTTGCTGGAGGCGATCGACGATGCCTGGCGCGACCGGCGCGACGAGTTGCTGACCCAGGCCGGCAAGCTGTCGGCGGCGCTGGCCCGCAGTGGGGAGCTGCCCGGCGCAGGGACCGACTCCGGCCTGGGCACCGAAGTGCTCGATCGTGCCGCCGCTCAGCTGGCAGCCCACTACGACGGGCAGTTCGGCGGCTTCGGCGGCGCGCCCAAGTTCCCGCAGGCGATGAGCCTTGACCACCTGCTGCGCCACTACGTGCGAACGGGCGACGGCATGTCCAGAGAGGTCGCCCTCGGCACGCTCGACGCGATGGCCGCCGGCGGGATGTACGACCAGCTCGGCGGCGGCTTCCACCGCTACTCCGTCGATGCCCGCTGGCTGGTGCCGCACTTCGAGAAGATGCTCTACGACCAGGCGACGCTCGCCCGCGCGTTCCTGCACGCCTGGCTTGTGACCGGCCAGGAGCGGCACAAGCGCGTGCTGGAGGAGACCGTCGACTACGTGCTGCGGGACCTGCGCCACGAAGACGGCGGCTTCTACTCGGCCGAGGACGCCGACAGCGAAGGCGAGGAGGGCAAGTTCTACGTCTGGTCGTTCGACGAGCTGAACGAGGTCCTCGGCGCCGCCGGGCTCACCGAGGACCAGGCGGCCGCCATCGCCGACTGGTGGGGCGCGACCAAGGGCGGCAACTTCGAGGGCCACAACATCTTGCACATCGCCGGGTTGTCGCTGGAGGCGCACGGCGGCCCCGGCCGCGGCGCGACACCCCCCGAGGAAATCGAGCAGGCCCGGGAGGCGCTGTTCCGCCATCGGGAGCAGCGCGTCCGGCCGGGCCTCGACGACAAAGTCCTCACCGGCTGGAACGGCATGTTCCTCCAGGCGCTGGCCGAGGCGGCGGCCGCCCTTGGCCGGGCCGACTGGATGGAGGCGGCCCGGGCCAACGCGCGGTTCCTGCTCGACGAGCTGCGCCGCCCCGACGGGCGCGTGCTGCGCTCGTGGCAGGCCGACGCCACGCCGGGCCCCGACGGCCGCCGTGCCCGCCACCTCGGCTACGCCGAGGACTACGCCGCCCTGCTCGGGGCACTGGTGAGCATGGCCGAGGTCGACGACGTCGCCTGGCTCACCCCGGCCGGAGAGATCGCAGCCGGCCTGTGCGACCTGTTCGCCGACCCCGGCGGGTTCTACACCACCGGAACGGACGCCGAGGCCCTGATCACCCGCCCCCGCGACGTCTTCGACAACGCCACCCCGTCGGCCAACTCACTGGCTGCCAACGGGTTGCTGCGCCTGGCGGCGCTGACGGGCGACAGCCGGTGGCAGGAAGCCGGCGAGGCCGCCGTGCGGGCTGTCGGCGCCGTGATGGGCGATCACCCGACCGCCTTCGCCGAACTGCACGGCGCCCTGGAGCGGGCGATCCGTCCGCCGATCGAGGTGGCCGTGGTCGGAGATCCCGGCGACCCCGCCACGGCCGAACTCACAGGCGAACTCCGCCGACGGTTCATGCCCACGGCCGTGTCGGTCACCGCCGCACCAGGGACGGGCGCCGACCTCACCCCGCTCCTCGCCGACCGCCCCTTGGTCGACAGCCGACCCACCGCCTACGTCTGCCAGCACTTCGCCTGCCGGCAGCCCGTCACCGACCCGTCCCAACTCGCCGAGCAACTCGACGAGGCGATGCGCTCCTAGCGGGCCCGGAAGCGCCAGAGGGCCAGCCCGCAGGCAGCGGCGAGCAGTACACCCAAGCCGTTGTCGTCGGACGTTGCCGGTGCCTCCGGAGAGGGAAGCGGGCTCGATGACGCCCAGGCCGCCGAGCGGGAGGCCCGGGACGGCGGGGCAGGCCGGTCGGCGGGGTCCTCGGCCAGCGGAGGGGCGGCGATCAGGGTCTGGGCGAGGCCACCGTCGATCAGGCCCACCTCGGGCAGCGGACCGAGCAGGCCGCCGGCGGGGGCCGGGGGCGGGGCGTTGGGGTCGGCCACGGCGGGGGTGACGGTCAGTTCGGCGGTGCGGCCGGGGCCGGCGTCGGCGGTCAGGGTCAGCGAATACGGGCCCGGCTGCGTGGCGGCCGCCAGCGTGACGCGGCGCTCGTCGGTGCCCACCGCGTGCGAGGTGAGGACTGGCGCAGCCGGGCCGCCCGGAGGTTGGGCGGTGGCCGAGACGAGCGCCGGGAGGTTCGACTTGAACCGCACCGTCACGGGCTGGCCGGGGAGGGGGACGGCGGGCTCGACGCCGAGGAGCGTCAGGCCGGGGGCGCCGGCCTGGTCCCGGGGCGGCAGCAACCGCAGCCCTTTGGCGGCCGGAGCGATCCTCCACTGGCCGGTGGCCACCGGCACCACGACCTTCCCCTTCGAATCGAGGATTCGGAAGGCCCCGGAAGCGGAGACGACCGCTTCGCTGGCCCCCGACGGAGGCGGAGTTCCCGGTTTGGCAGCCGGAGGCGCGGATTTCGCAGCCGCCGGCTTGGCGCCGGGCTTCTTGGCCGGGGCGGCAGCCGGCTTCCCGGGTGCCGCAGCAGGCTTGGCCGGCTTGCCGCTGTCGACGGCCACGCGCACCCGGCCGGGGAGCTTGGCCTGGGGCACCTTCGTCGGCTGGGTGCCGCCGTAGTAGGCGGCCAGGATCGCCGCCGCCTTCATCCCCCGCAGTCCCTTGCCGTAGGCACCCCACTGGCTCATCCCGATACCGTGGCCGAAGCCGCGGCCTTCGAGGGTGGCGACGCGGGCGCCGTCGTCGGCCCGCAGCGTGAACATGATCGACGGGACGGTTCTCGACCGGTCGGGCGGAGGCGGGACGGCGGCGCCGACCTTGGCCCGGAACTGGGTGCGGGGGACTGTCAGGCTGCCGCCGCCACCATCGCCCTCCCAGGCGACGACCACGTCACCGGCGGTTGCCCGGACCGACCTGACAGCGCCGGGGACGGCCAGGGCCCGGCCGATGTCGTCGTAGGACACCGTGAGCCCCCACTTGTGCAGCGGGCAGCGGGCGTCATCTGGGTCGTCGACGGCCTTGAGATAGGGCTTGCCGCCACTGACGCTCCGGCCGCCATTGCAGGCCGAGTACTTGGCCAGAATCGGCGAACCGCCCGAGAGGAGAGCCACCCCGGATGTGTCCCGCACCGCCGCCGCCCACTGTTCGCCGTGCGGAGCCCGCTCCTTGGCGACACCGCTGTAGACCTGGCAGCTTTCTGTGGCGCAGATCTGCGCGCCGAGGGCGGCGGCTTCGCCGGCCGCGCCGTTGCCGAGGGTCCAGAGCAGGTAGGTCCGGGCGGCGATGGCCTGGGCCCGCAGCACCTCGGCGGGCCAGCCGGACGGGACCTCGGAGATGCCCTTCAGATAGTCGTCGAGGGCGACCTCGTTGACCGCCCCCACGCCTCCCCCCGCCCGCCGAACCTCGAGGATTCCCCGGTACTCGCCGACGCCCGCCAGGCTGACCGTCGGGGCGGGCGAACCGGCGGCGACGGGCAGCGGCTCGATGCGAGCGAGGTCGGTCGCCAGGGCCGGGACCTTCGGCGCCGCCGACTTCTTCGCCTCGGCAGCGGGACCTGAGACCGCCAGCGCACCAGTCATGAGCGCGACGAACACCAAACGGGTGCGTCCTCGCATAGCCCGGTACCCTGACACAGAAATCACTCTGGCCACAAGAGTGCCAAGAGTGATCAGTTCCGCGCTCTTAGCGACCGTTTTTGGCGAGGACGGCCGCGAGCGACTCGGCCGGGGCCCATCCGAAGGCGATGAGGGTGTCGCCGTTGCCAGGGTCGAGCGGTGCCAGGAGCTCCTTCACCTCGGGCTCGGGTTTCCCGCCGAGATTGATGTCGAGCATCGGTTCGGGCGTGCCGGTTCCGGCCGAGCAGAAGGCCCGGTCGTCGTAGCGGGAGTCGCATCCGAACCGCTTCGCCAGCCGCCGACCCCAGGCCCGGTCTTCTCCGCTGGCCCGGTAGCCGGGACGGGGGCACGGCTCTTGCAGGTGGCCGAACAGCTGGTACAGCACCGGGTTGGCGATCCGCCCGGCGACGAGGACGTCTTCGTCGGGGAATGAGATGGCGGCTCGCCGGTACAGCTCGGTGGTCATGGCCTCAAGCATGGGGGCGGCATCCCCATTGACCCCGTCGGTGGCACCGAGACCCCACAAGACGCAGGGAGTGCCGCCGATGCGCTCCAACGAACCGAAGAGGAATCCGTGGATCTCTTCTTCGTCCACCACCATCGTGACGCGGCTGAACCGTTCGACCTGTTCATCGATGGTGCTGTCGGGGAGGGGGCTCCCGGCCTTGCGGAGAACCTGCGACAGTTCGTCCAGCTCGGCGGGTTTGAGGGAAGCCGAATCACGAATATCGACGTCCATGGCCCGACATTCTGGCGCGGTCGGGCCACCGGAAGAAAGTCGAAGGTTCCGGCTAACCCTTACGGGCAGCTGTCAAAACACCGCATCGGCACCCAAAAGCACGCGAAGTTCGGCGTGGAGCGCGTTGCCGGCGTCGACCCCGAAGGCCGCTCCGAGGCGCAGGACGGTGGTCCGGCGCCCGTCCTCCACGTGGAGCATCACGGCGGAATCGCCGGGGTGCGCCTCAAGGATCCGCCTCACCTCGGAGACGAGGGTCTCGCTCAGCCGGGCCGCCGGGACCCGGAGGCGGACCGGCGGGCCTTCGCCCAACACCAGCTCCGGCCGCTTGACCTCCATGGCGATGAATTTCGCCTGGTCGTCACGCCGGTCGATACGGCCCTTCACGCAGACGACCGCATCCTCTTCGAGCAGGTGGCCGAAGTCCGCCATCGTCCGGGGGAAGACGAAGACCTCCATGGCCGCCTCGAGGTCCTCCAGCACGAAGGTGGCCATCAGGTCGCCCCGCTTGGTGTAGCGGCGGTTGAGGGCTGTCACGACGCCACCCAGGGTGGTCGGGGCGCCGTCGTTCATCTCCTTGGCCTCGGTCAGCGACGCCTCGACGTGGCGCGCCAGCGCCGTCTGCGCACCCATGAGCGGGTGGTCGGAGACGTAGAGGCCCAGCATCTCCTTCTCGAAGGCGAGACGGCGGGTCTTGTCGAACTCGACGTCGGGGATGGCGACGTGGTCGACCTCGCTGGGCCCGGCGCCGCCGTCGACGTCGCCGAATAGGCTCATGATCCCGGCCTCGGCGTCCTTG
>JAICGL010000079.1 GCA_025923175.1 Acidimicrobiia bacterium | reverse complement strand
GTGCTGCGCCGCCGGCTTGGCGTACCGGCCTGGATCGGGGCGCTGACCATGGCCGCCTGCGCCGTCCTCGGCGCCCGGGGCATCGCCCAGATCGTGGCCTTTGGGCTCGGCGCCTTCGCCGTGGCCGGCATCGTCCGCCAGTACGCCCTCGGCGTGAGCGCCACCCGCCGGGCCGACCCACCCGTCGGGTGGCCGCGGGCGCTGCGCCGGACCGTGGCCGGCAACCGCCGCCTCTACGGCGGGCTGATCGTCCATGTCGGCGTCGTGGTGATCGCCGTCGCGCTGGCGGCCAGCATGGGCTACACGAAGAAGCGGGAGTTCCAGGTCGCCCAGGGCGAGCAGGTCACCCTGCAGGGCCATCGCTTCACGTACCTCGGGATCGAGCAGCGCGAGACCGGCCAGAAAACGACGATCCAGGTTCAGGTCCGGGTCGAGCGCGGCGGCAAGAACCTCGGGGTGTACGCCCCGGCGCTTTCGATCTTCCCCAACGCGCCGGGCGGTGCGGCCATCGGCACCCCCTCGGTCCGCACCGGCGTGCTCCGGGACGTGTACCTGACGCTGGTGTCCTCCCCCGGCGAGGACGGCCGCATCACCCTCGGTGTGCAGTTGAGCCCGCTGGTCGTCTGGCTCTGGATCGGCGGCGGCATCATCGTCTGTGGGACGGCCGTGTCCGTCTGGCCCAACCGCCGGGCCGGCCGCCGCAGCGAACCGGGAGCGATGCCCGCCGAGCCGCCGCCCCCGCCGGTCCCCTCGGGCGACGAGGAAGCCCTGGAGAAGGCGCCCGTATGATCCGGCGGGTCCTGCCCGGCGTGGCGCTGGCGGCCGTGGTCGTCGCAGCCCTCGTGATCGGCGGGGGCGGCCGGGACAAGGCGCAGCGGACACCTGCGGCCCGGGCAGAGGCCATCGGCGAGGACCTCCGCTGCCCCGTCTGCCAGGGCCTGTCGGTGGCGGACAGCCACTCGCCGACGGCCGAGGCGATGCGGGAGGACATCCGCCGCCGGGTCGACGCCGGCGAGAGCGACCGGGCAATCAAGGCTTACTACGTCAGCCGTTACAGCGAATGGGTCCTGCTCAGGCCCGAAACTTCCGGGATCGGCGGCCTGATCTGGATCCTGCCGGTCGCGGCGCTGCTGCTCGCCGCCGGCGGCCTCGCTTTCGCCTTCCGCCGCTGGCGCCGCCAACCGGCGATGGCCGCCACCGACGAGGATCGGGCCCTGGTCGAGGCGGCGCTGGCCAAGCAGCGGGGGGAGCCGGCGTGACCCCGTCGACCCGGTTCGATCCCGACGCGCTCGCGTCGCTGGAGTCGGAGCGCGACTTCCTGCTCCGCTCGATCGCCGATCTGGAGACGGAGCGAGAGGCGGGCAACCTCGACGACGACCGGTACCGCGCCCTGAAGGACGACTACACGGCCCGGGCGGCGGCTGTGCTCCGCTCGATCGAGGAGAGCCAGGAAGCCGCGCCGCCGGCGGCGCCCGTCCCCCGGAAGCGCAGGCTGTTGACCGGCGGCGCCGTCCTCGCCTTCGTGATCGTCGCCGCCCTCGCCCTGGCCGCCTCTACCGGCAACCGCCGCGAGGGGCAGACGATGACCGGCAATGCGCAGGGAGCCGAGTCAGATGAGGTACCGGTGGCGGACCGCAAGGCGGCCCTCGAGCGCCAGATCCAGGAGCATCCCGACGACCCTGCCGGCCACCTCGTCTACGCCCGCTTCCTGATCGAGACGAGTGACCCGAACGCCGGCGGGGCGTGGCCACCGCCCGACGCGGTGAAGGCCTATCTCAAGGCGGCCCAACTCGACCCGAAGAATCCGGAGGCCAACGCCTACGCCGGCTGGACGCTGTTCCTGGCGACCCAGAACTCCGAGGCCGACCCGAAGACGACCGCCGAGCTGGTCGACCGGGCCCTCGTCCGCCTCGACGCCGCTGTCGCCGCCAACGACAGCTACCCCGACGGCGTGTTCTTCCGGGGCATGGTCCAGCTGCGGGGCAAGAACAACCCGAAGGCGGCCATCCCTGACTTCGAGCGCTACCTGGTGCTGGTCCCCGAGGGCCAGTTCCACGACCAGGTCAAACAGCTGCTCGACCAGGCGCGCCAGGCACCCGGTTAGGCTCTCCGGGTTCCCTCATCCGCTGACCGAAGGGAGCCTGCGATGGCGAACCCTCCGCCCATGTCCATCGATACGGACGCGCTCTACAAGGTGACCATCACCACCGACCGGGGCGACATCGTGATGGAGCTCGACCCCGCGCTGGCCCCGCAGACGGTCAACAACTTCGTCCACCTCGCCCGTGACGGCTACTACGACAACCTGACCTTCCACCGGGTGGTGCCGGAATTCGTCATCCAGGGCGGCTGCCCCGAGGGCAGCGGCCGTGGCGGGCCGGGCTACAAGTTCGCCGACGAGCCGGTCAAGGGCGAGTACACGCTCGGCGCCGTGGCCATGGCCAACGCAGGACCCAACACCAACGGCTCCCAGTTCTTCATCTGCATCGACGACTGCCGTCGCAAGCTGGCCCCGAGCTACAACCTCTTCGGCTTCGTGACCGACGGGATGGACGTCGCCCTCAAGATCGACCGGGGCGACGTGATGAAGAAGGTCACCGTCGAGGAGCAGGCCAAGGCCTGATCTGCAGCGCGCAACTCCGGCAAACTGATCCAGCCGGGCCCGGGGATCCACCACCTCACGCAGCTCCTTCCGTATCGTCCGCAAGGCGGAGTGTCAGCGAGCGCCGAAGCCACGCTGGGCCGAGAGATCGGTTTCAGGTGGGCCCAGCGGGTGGCTGAGGTGCGAGAGACGAGCGGAGGCACAGCGTGGGGATCGGAGCCCGGAAGCGCAGGCGCGACGAGCAGATGGTCATCCCGTCGGCCGAGGATTCCCAGCGCGACGCCGTGATCACCCGCCTGTTCGATGGTGTCCTCCGCTCGGCCCGGAGCCAGCTGCTGCGGACGGAGTCGCCCCTGGCCGCCGAGGTGTGGGGCAGCGGGCTGATGGCCGTGTGGGAAAGCCTTCCCGCCAGCCCGGGCGATGACGCCGCGACGAGTTTCGCCGAGGCGCTCGTCCGCCATGCCGCCGAGCTCGGCACGGAGGAGGGGATGGCCGTCCTGGCCGCCCTCACCGCGGTCGCTCCCTCCCGGGTGGCAACCCGGGCCCGCACCGCCGCCGCCATGCTCGAACAGGACGGCGTCGCCGCCCCCGCCTGGGCGGCGGTCGCCGGCAAGGCGCTCCCCACCGAGGCCTGGATCGGCAGCGATGTGTACGGCGACCAGGAGATCGTTCTCATCGGGTTCGCCTATCCCACCCAGCCCGGTGATCCCGGCCACTCGATCTGCGTCCTCGTCGACCACACCGAGGGTGGCGTGGCCAAGGATGCCTACCCGGCCGCCCCGCTGGCCCAGACCCTGGCCCGGTGGCGGGAGGCCGAGAGCGACGGGATCAGCCTGCGGCCGGCCTCGCTGGCCGAGGTGGCGGCCCGGTTGGCCGACGCGCTGGTGGCTACCGATTTCGCCGACCGACAGGCCTGCACCGACGGGCGGACGCTGGCCGAGATGCGTGCGCTGCTCAGCTCCCGGCTGACCACCCTCCCGCCGGCGGCCAACACCGGCCTGGAGGAACTCGACGCCGAGGGTCGCGACTGGCTGGTCGCCGAGTTCCTCGGCGCCCCCGAGGCGGCCGACCTCCTGTCGGAGCCGGCGGCCGTGACCGTCTACCACAGCCTCATCGCCTACCGCTGCGACTACGGCGACGGCGACCCGCTGCGGTGGAGCCCCACACTGGCCGGCCTGTGCCTGCTCGACCACTTCCCGGTCAAGGTCAGCCTCGACGCCCCCGACATCCCCCTGGTGCCCGACGTCCTCGCCGCCTGGGTGACCTTCGCCGCGAGCCGGAAGAACCTGCCCGAGCCGGCCCTTGCCCGCATCGTGGAGGTCATCGACTCGTGCCGGGACACCTTCCCTGTCGCCATGAGCGACGCCGACCGGTACAGCCCGGCCAAACGGACGGCGATGGACCTCATCCACCGCGGTGTCGACCTGACCGACGACGAAGCCTGGGCGGCTGTCGGGAATTAGCGCAGGCTTCGTAGCCGGCCCACGACGTCGGGGAGGGCGGCGAGAAAGGCGTCCACGTCGTCGGGCGTGCTCGACCATCCGACGCTGATCCGCAGCGAGTGGTCGGCGTCGACGCCCATGGCGGACAGCACCGGCGACGGCTCGAACGTCTCGCTGGAACACGACGAGCCCGAGTGCACGGCGACACCGTGCTGGTCGAGGCCGAGGAGGACGGGCTCCGCCTCCACGCCCTCGACTCCGAAACAGACGAGATGGGGGAGGCGATCGACGGGATCGCCGAAGACAGCCAGGCCGTCAACCAGCTTCGGCGCTTCGGTCAGGAGGCGATCGGTGAGAGCCCGGGCTGCCTCCGCCTCGGCCTGCAATCTGTCGCTGGCCAGTTCCGCCACGGCGGCGGCAAAGCCCACGGCAGCGGCGACGTTCTCGAGCCCCGCTCGCCGGTTGCGCTCCTGGGCGCCGCCGAGGTGGAAGGGCGGGATCCGCAGGCCCCGCCGCACCAGCAGCGCACCGATCCCGCTCGGCCCACCGAACTTGTGGGCGGTCACCGAGCACAGGTCGGCGCCGAGCGCAGCGAAGTCGATGGGGAGGTAGCCGGCAGCGGCGCAGGCGTCGACGTGGGTGAGGACGCCCCGCTCCCGGGCCGCGGCCACGACCTCGGCCGCCGGCTGGATGGTCCCGACCTCGTGGTTGGCCAGCTGCACCGAGACCAGTGCCGTCCGGGACTGGACCCCCGCGAGGACGGTATCCGGGTCGTATCGGCCCAGGGCATCGACCCCGGCCATGGTCACCCGCCCGGCCCGGTTGGCGGCCTCGAGCACGGCCGAGTGCTCCACTGCCGAGGTGACGATGTGGACCTCCGCTCGCCCGCCCTCCTCCAACTGGCGTTCCTCACCGCGCTCATCCCGCGGCGAGGAACGCCAGTTGGGGTCTCGGGCGGCGGCGCCGGCGATGGCGGCGTTGATGGACTCAGTGCCGCCGGAGGTAAAGATCACTTCTCGGGGGCGGGCGCCGAAGAAGGCCGCCACGTTCTCGCGGGCCTCTTCCAGTGCCACCCGGGCTGCACGCCCCTCCGCATGAACCCTTCCCGGGTCGCCGGGGTGGCCGATCCAGGGCAGCATCGCCTCGTAGGCCGCGGGCCGCAGCGGCGACGAGGAGGCGTGGTCGAGGTAGGCCCGGCCTTCGGCCATCAGCGCGTTAGACGCAGGTGATGCAGGTGGCGTCGCCCGCCGGCCGGGTGGCCGAGAAGTGCGGGTGCGTCTCGCCGTAGAGGCCGGCCAGCATGCCCCGGATCATGCCGCGGTCGACGGCGCAGACCACGTGGGGGAACTGCTGGGCCGCCTCGCCGAAGGGGCACTGCTGGGAGATGATCTGGAGCGACTCGCCGTCGGCCTCGGCGTGGGCGGCGAAGCCGTGGGCTGTGAGGGCGTCGGCCACGGCGTTCACGGCCGTCCGCATGGAGCGGTGGCCCTCGGTGGGGCCCATCTTTCCGGCCAGCGCCCGCCCGTACTCGAAGCCGACCTCTTCGGCCATGATCGCGGCCTCGTCGTCGGGCAGCATCTGGAGTGACCGGGCCAGCAGCGTGGCCAGCAGGTCGTCGCGGCGGGGCGGGAAGGTGAGGCCGTGGCCCGGCGCCTCCCGCGCCTGGTAACGCTTGGAAGGCCGCCCGGCCGACTCGCCCCGTGCCAACTCCACCGCCAGGTAGCCCCCGGCCGTCAGCTTGTCGAGGTGGTGGCGGGCGACGTTGGGATGGAGCGCGAAGTGCTCGGCCACCTCGGAACACGTGTGGCCGGCGTTCCCTTCCCGCAGATAGAGGTAGATCTCCCGCCGGGTCGGGTCCCCGAACGCATTGGCCAGAGCGGAAACGGCCGCGCTGAACTCGTCGGCGCTGAAGTTACTGTCGGCTGGCAGCTTCTTCCTGACGTCGACCGGTTCAGGCTCCCTAACGGGTATGCGACCCACGGGCGATATTCTACTGGCTCCGTAGTGTTAATTCTCCCGGGAGGAGCTCGAGTGCCCACCGAGGCGACCGTGATGGAGGCTCTCCAGACGGTGGAAGACCCGGAGCTCAACCGCTCCGTCGTCGACCTCCAGATGGTGAAGTCGGTGGTGGTCAACGACCGCTTCATCCGGGTCACCGTGGCCCTCCCGTCCCCGGAGTACCCCCGCCGCGCCGAGCTGCGCGACCGGGTGTCGGCGGCCCTGGGCGCGATGGGTTCGGTCGCCATCGACCTGGCCGTGATGACCGAGGCAGAGCAAAAGGCGCTGGTCGGCCGCCTCCAGCCCACGGGCGCCGGCGGGCAGCGGGAGAACCCGTTCACCACCGCCCGCACCCGGGTGCTCGCCGTGGCGTCGGGCAAGGGTGGCGTCGGCAAGTCGTCGGTCACCACCAACCTGTCGATCGCCCTGGCCCAGGCGGGGTTCAGCGTGGCTGCCGTCGACGCCGACGTGTGGGGGTTCTCGATGCCCCGGATGCTCGGCATCGACCGCCCGCCGGTGGTCATCGACACGCTGATCGTCCCCCCGGCGGCGCACGGCGTGAAGCTCGTGTCGATGGGCTTCTTCGCCCGGGAGGACCAGCCGGTCATCTGGCGGGGCCCGATGCTGCACAAGGCGCTCGAGCAGTTCCTGACCGACGTGTGGTGGGGCGAGCCCGAGTTCCTGGTGGTCGACATGCCGCCGGGGACGGGCGACGTCTCCCTGTCGATGGCCCAGTTCTTGCCCCGGGCGGAGGTCGTGGTTGTCACCACCCCGCAGCCCGCCGCGCAGCGGGTCGCCCAGCGGGCCGCCTACATGGCCCAGAAGGTGAACCTCACCGTGACCGGCGTGATCGAGAACATGTCGTGGTTCCGCGGCGACGACGGCAAGGCCTACGAGATCTTCGGCCGGGGCGGCGGGCAGGAGCTGGCCGACGCGCTCGGCGTGCCGCTGCTCGGCCAGGTCCCCCTCGTGCCGGACCTGCGCGAGGGCGGCGACGTCGGCCGGCCCATCGTGGTGGAGGACCCGGCCAACGAGGCGTCGGTGGCTTTCACCGAGATCGCCCGCCGCCTCCACCAGGACCTCGCTCCGAAGCGGGTCTATCGCAAGGAACTGCGGATCGTTTAGGTCGAGGCGCCCCTAGCATTGCCATCTGATGCTGGACGTCGCCCTCGCCTATCTCCGCTACGACCCGCTGGTCCGGATCGAACTCGGGCCGCTGTCCATCTCCCCCCACGGGGTGGGCATCGCCGTCGGGTTCCTCCTCGGCGCCTACGTCTTCCTCGGCTGGTGCCGGAAGGCCGGGCTGACCGACGACCAGGTGTACTCACTGGTCAACCGGGCGGCCATCGGGTCGATCATCGGGGCCCGGGTGGCCTACGTGATCAACCATCCCGGCGACTTCAACAACCCGCTCGAGATCTTCGCTGTCTGGAAGGGCGGGATCTCACTCCTGGGCGGGATCAGCGGCGCAGTACTGGCCGGCGTGCCCAAGATGCGCTCCGAAGGCCTGTCGTTCTGGAAGGTCATGGATCTGGCCGTCCCCTGCGTGGCCCTGGGCATCATGGTCGGGCGAATCGGCGACCTCGTCATCGCCGACCACCTTGGCAAGCCCACCGATTTCTTCCTCGGCTACGTGTGCCCGACCGAGGCCACCGGGTCGCCGTGCTTGGCGCCCATCGGCATGGCCGTCCATCAACCGGCCCTCTACGACCTCTTCTCGGCCAGCCTGCTGCTGGTCGTCCTCCTCCGGTTGCGGAAGACGTCCCGCTACGACGGGTTCCTGACCCTGGTGTTCGGCGCCTGGTACGGCACCGGCCGGTTCATCGAGGACTTCTTCCGCATCGACGAGACGCACGGAACCGGCCTGACGGGGAGCCAGTGGACGGCCGTCACCGTGCTGACGCTGTGCCTGTTCTGCCTCGTGGTGCTCAAAGACACGCCGTGGCGGAGCGGGAAGGGCGAATTCGAGTCGGTTCCGGCCCGTCATCGACAGGCCGATGAGACGGTCGAACCCGACGAGCCGGTGGCCGCAGAGCCGGTGGCAGAAGAGCCGGTGGCAGAAGAGCCGGTGGCAGAGGAGCCGGTCCGCACGACTGACCAAGCGAAGGAAGACGCCGAGTAGCCGAGTAGAGTGCGGCCCGCACCAGCGGCCGGACGGAGGCAGAGCAAGCCATGGAAGTGAGAATCGGCGTCGTCTACTCGGCCAAGGAGCTCTCGGTGGAGCTCGAGGGCAAGGGCGACGAGATCGTCGGCGCCATCGAAGACGCTCTCAAGGGCGGCGCGCCGGTCATCTGGCTGACGGACAAGAAGGGCCGCCGGGTCGGCATCCCGAGCGACAAGGTCGCCTACATCGAGGTTGCCGAAGAAGACCAGACCAAGCGCGTCGGGTTCGGGCCTGGCTAGGAAAGGCGCCACCACCGGCCCGTCGACGCCGGATCTGCTCGGCCGCCGGCTGCTGTTCTTCACCGGCAAGGGCGGGGTCGGCAAGAGCACCGTCTCGGCCGCCATGGCTCTCCTCGCGGCCCAACAGGGCCAGCGGGTGCTGCTGGTCTCGGCCGACGGCCGGGGCGACATCGCCGCCTTCTTCGAGAAGCGCCCGGTCGGCTTCCGCCCCGAGGTCGTCTTCCCCGGGCTGTCGGCCATGGCGATGGACACCGAGGAGTCGCTCCAGGAATACCTGCGGATGAACCTGCGGGTACCGATCCCGGGGCGGGTCGGGCCGCTGGCCAAGGTGCTCGAATTCGTGGCCACCGCCGCCCCCGGGGTCAAGGAGATCCTCACCATCGGGAAGATCTGCTGGGAGGTGCGGGAGGCCATCGAAGGTCGGGCGGCCTGGGATCTCGTCGTCGTCGACGCCGCCGCCACCGGCCACATCGTGGCCCAACTCGGCGCCCCCCAGGCCATCGACGAGCTCGTCACGGTCGGGCCGATCAAGTCGCAGACCGGCTGGATGGGCGACCTCCTCTGCGATCCGGCGATCACCGCCCTCAACGTGGTGACGACCCCCGAGGAGATGCCCGTCCACGAGACCATCGAGCTAGTGGGGCGAGTGCGGGACACGCTGTCCGTCCCGCTCGGGGCCGTGGTCGTCAACCGGGTCCTGCCCGAGCTGTTCACCCGGGCCGACGAGGTCGCCTTCGAGGCACTCCGCCAGCCGGCCGTGGTGAGCGCCGTCGAGGGGGTCGTCGGGCCGGGAATCGCCGACGTACTCACCGCCGCCGACCTGGCCGTGACCCTGCGGCGGACACGGGCCGCCCACCTGGCCAGCCTCCGGGAGGCGGTCGAGCTGCCCACGCTCTACCTGCCGGAGCTGTTCATCCGGGCCCAGGGGATGCGGGTCACGCGCATGGTGGCCGACTCCCTCGGTGAGGAGCTGGGGCTATGACCGCCCGCCGGACGCTGTCTCTTCCGGGGGACACCCCCGGACCCCCGGGCTCGCTCGACCGCCTCCTGGCGACGAAGTCGATCGCAATCTTCTGCGGGCCTGGCGGAGTCGGGAAGACATCGGTGGCGGCCGCGTCGGCGGCGCTGGCCGCCAGCCGGCTCGGCGGCAAGGTCCTCGTCGTCACCGTCGACCCGGCCCGGCGTCTGGCCGACGCCCTGGGCCTTGCGACACTCGGAAACCTGGAACGGGCAGTGCCAGCCGACCGGCTCAAAGCCGCCGGTCTCGAAGTCCGCGACCCCGGTTCCTCCGGGGCCCAGCCCCGCACGCCCGGGCTGTGGGCGGCGATGCTCGACACCAAGCAGAGCTGGGACGATCTCGTCCTCCGCCACGCCCGCGACGAGGAGACCGCCTATCGCATCCTGGAGAACCGGCTGTACCACAACCTCACGGCCCGGTTCGTCCAGAGCCACGACTACATCGCCATGGAGCGGCTCCACGAGATCCACGCCGAAGGCGGCTACGACCTGATCGTCGTCGACACCCCGCCGACCCGCAACGCTCTCGACTTCCTCGAGGCGCCGCAGCGGATGGCCGATTTCTTCGGCAGCCGGCTGCTGCGCTGGTTGACCACGCCCTACCGGGTCGGCGGCAAGCGGGGCGCCCGGATGATCAACCTGGCCAGCCGGCCCTTCTATCAGGTGGCCGACCGGATCCTGGGCGGCAAGTTCTTGGAGGACATCGCCGAGTTCTTCCTCA
Source organism: Acidimicrobiia bacterium (assembly GCA_025923175.1). GTDB lineage: Bacteria > Actinomycetota > Acidimicrobiia > IMCC26256 > BP-133 > BP-133. The sequence continues at coordinate 544 of JAICGL010000079.1, read as the reverse complement.
ACTTCCAGACCATGTACGACGGGTTCGTCCAGCGGGCCCGGTCGGTCGAGGCGCTGCTCCACGACCGCCGCACCACCTTCGTCGTGGTGTCCACCCTGGAGACGGCGCCGCTGCGGGAGGCCGAGTTCTTCATCTCCGAGCTGTCGGCCCGCAAGCTGCATCTCGGCGCCGTCGTCCTCAACAAGACGCTGCCCGACTATCTGCAGGGTGGGGCGGGCGACTCCGCCGCCCGGGCGCTCTGCGCCGACCCCGGCCCGGCGGCCCAGGCGGCAGCCGAAGCCGACGCCGAGCTCGACCAGGCGACGGCCGGGCGGGTGCTGGCCACCGTCGGCGAGTCGTTCCTGAACTTCGAGGTGGCGGCCAAGCGCGAGGCCGAACTGCGCGGTGAGCTCGGCCGCCTCTCGGCGCCGGTGCTGCGGGTCCCGGCCTTCGAAGAGGACATCCACGATCTCCGTGGCCTGGTTCGCCTCGGGGAATGCCTCTTCGGCTAGAGCCGAGGCACTTGTCCTACCGGCCCGCTTCCCGGAACCCGTCGCGGTTCGGC
>JAICGL010000078.1 GCA_025923175.1 Acidimicrobiia bacterium | reverse complement strand
GTACAACCAGGACGTCGACGGATGGGTCCAGTACTCCAACCAGATCTATCCGGAGGCCGTCATAGGACCGCTCAGCGTGGTGGGCGGCCAGCAGTACGAGGTGCCGCTCAAGGTTCAACTGTGGGAAGGCAACTGGTGGGTCAGGGTCAACGGCGTCTGGATGGGCTACTACCCGGCGAGTCTCTACAACACCAACGGCCTCCGATCGCAGGCCGCCACGGTGGCGTGGGGCGGCGAGATCGTCGACGCCGACGACCATGCAGGCACGACCGCGACCGACATGGGCAACGGACACTGGCCGGAGGAAGGCTGGCAGCGATGCGCCTTCATGCGCCTGCTCGCATACCAGGTCTCACCTGACGGCAGGATGACCCGCTACAACGCCACGGCCTGGGAGTCACACCCTCTCTGTTACGGTGTCCAGGCCCACTTCAACGACCCCGGCAGTTGGGGCTCGTATTTCTGGTGGGGCGGTAGCGGGAGAAACTCGGGATGTCCGTAGACGAGCGTGACATCATTCCGTCACCTGTCGATCCCGACTACGAATGCGTCCCCATCGGCGACGCTACGTCCGGAAGGCAGCCAACGCCGCCGGACCAGTCGGGCACCCCGGTCGACGAACCAAAGGCGCAAAGGCTGTGCCCCGACGGGTACGTCCCCCGGCGCAAACGCCGGCCGTACCACCTAGAAGGCAAGGAGGTGCGCACCGGGGAGCCGCCTGAGCGGAACCCCGGGAGCACCGCGCCGTAAGAGCGAAGTCGAACTACGACGGTTCCTCTCACCCCGAGCAGGGGCTTCCCTGCTCGCGACCACATCCGAAGGGGGGCAACATGGCCGGCACATGGCAAACACTCACGAACGCTCCGCCTGCGGCGGTGGCGACATCCCTGCTGCTGACCGATGGAACCGTACTCTGCCAGGGGGTCAGCACGAACCGGTGGTATCGACTCACTCCCGACAGTTCCGGCTCGTACCGGAACGGCACGTGGACCACCCTGGCCAACAGCGTTCGAGCGCCGCTCTATTACGCCTCAGGAGTACTGCGCGACGGTCGAGTCATCATCGTCGGCGGTGAGTACGACGCCGGCGCGCTCGTCTGGCTGCTGAACGCTGAGATGTACGATCCGGTGGCGAACACGTGGACCACCTTGCCAACGCCGGCAGGATGGGTTCGCATCGGTGACGCCCCCGGATGCGTCCTGCCCGACGGCCGCTTCTTCGTGGGACAGGTGGCGACCCTCAACACCGCCATCTATGACGCGGCTACGAACACGTGGACCGCCGCCGCCAACAAGATCAACACCGTGGGCGAGGAGAGCTGGTCCCTGCTGCCCGATGGCACGGTCCACGCTGTCGACTGCTCCAACCCGGGCAGCGCCGAGAAGTACATCATCGCCGCCGACACCTGGGTGGCGGCCGGGACCACCCCGGACATTCTCGTCGACAGCATCTCGGAGATCGGAGCGTCGGTCCTGCTGCCGGACGGGCGGCTCTTCGTCATCGGCGCCACCGGCTTCACCGCGCTCTACACTCCGCCCCCCGTCGCCAACCAGCCCGGCACTTGGACGCGGGGACCCACGATCCCGCAGGTCAATCCCAATCAACCCCTCGGCCCGGTGGACGCCCCGGCTTGCGTCCTCCCCAACGGAAGGGTCCTCTTCTCTGCCGGCCCCATCACTTCGCCGGCCACGTTCCAGGCACCGACCTTCTTCTTCGAGTACGACCCGTCGGCCAACTCGATCGCGGCGGTGCCTGCCGCCACCAACTCCGCCTTCGTGCCCTATTGGGGTCGGATGCTCATGTTGCCAACCGGGCAGGTGCTCTATACCTCCGGCAGCACGACGGTCGACCTGTACGCGCCCAGCGACGGACCCGATCCCGCCTGGCTACCCACGATCACGGCCGCCCCAGACTCGGTGCGGCGGGGCCGGACCTACACCCTATCTGGCCGGCAGATCAATGGCCTGACGCAGTGCTCCTACTACGGCAATGACGCCACCCACGCCACCAATTATCCGCTGGTCCGGCTCGAGTCGACCAGCGGCGACGACGTTTACTACTGCCGCACCTCGAACTATTCGACGATGGGGCTCCAGACCGGAACGGCCGTCCACACCTGCGACTTCACGGTCCCGGCCTCGATTCCTCTCGGGACCTACTGCCTACGGGTCGTCGTCAACGGGATCGCCTCCGCCTGTCGGACCGTTGGGGTGAGCTTCAAGCTGTTCAAGGAACTCAAGCTCGAGATCAAGGAGAAGTCGGAGATCCTCGAGAACAAGGACATCCGCGACATCAGGTCCAAACGCATTCCCGACATCATCGACGTGAAGGGAATCCGCGAGAACGTGGAGGTCTTCGAGCGCCTCGAAGAGGAATGGGTCCAGTCTGTCCGAGACCTGGCGGCGTCGGTCGATGCGAGCCATGAGCAGTTCAGCCGAGCGTTCATTGGACCGGAGGAGCGCCCATTGGTGGGGCCGCCCGAGCCCGAGATCGAAGAGCTGCGGGTGCCGCAGATCTCAGACGAGGAAGCGCATCGGTTCTCGGAGAAACGAGCCTTCACCGATGATCGCCAGGAGATCGTGTCGGCCGAAGCCGCCGAACTACACGACATCATCCACTCCCTGTGGAGGTCCGGCGGTAAGCTCAATCTGACAGCCGCCCGACCGGGGAAGACCCGGGCCAGGAAGTCGACCCGCCGTCCGCCCCGCTCAGAATGATCGTTGTCGTCGGCAGTCGCCACGACCCCGTTGCTACGGAGCTCGTCCAAGCCTGGAGGCCGGCCAAGCTGTGCTCCGCCGAGGACCTCACCTCGGCCGGGTGGGTGTGGCCGATCCCATCGGACGGTGCCGCGCCTACGTGGGTTATCGACGGGGAGCCGCAGGCGGACGACGCGGTCACCGGCGTCTTTGTTCGGCGCTCAGCGGTCTACCCCGAGGAACTGCGAGGGACCCATCCCGACGACCGTGGCTATCTGGCGGCCGAAACTCACGCCCTTCTCCTGTTCGTCCTCGCGACCACGAAGGCGAGGGTCGTCAACCCGGTCGGCGACGGGGCCCTCGGCGACGAGGCCGTCCGACCAGAGACCTGGATGGTCGCCGCTGGCGTCCTCGGGGTTCCCGTCGCCCCGGTCCGGCTCGCCAGCCGTCCATGTCGGCGGCGCTCCTTGCGGGTCAGTACCGTCCAGGTGGTCAGCGACGAGGGCTTCGGAGGGGCGCCGCTCCGGTCGAGGGACCGGGCGGTCGCTGTCGCTCAGAGGCTCGGCCTGTCCTGGGCCACCTTCATGTTCGACGGCCGTCAACGCCTTCTCGCCGTGTCGACCGCCATGCGACCCGAACCCCGGGCGACGCGGGCGCTCCACCGCCTCCTGGCCGGAGGCCCACCGTGATTCTCGTCTGGGGACCGGCCGACGATGCGCCGCTCGAGCGGGTGGTGACCCTCCTGCGAAGCCGCAGTGTCGACGTCGTCCACCTCGACGACGCTGAGTTGGCGGCGCTCGACTACGACGTGGTCTTGTCGCCCCGGCCGAGCGGATGGATCGGGGTCGGCGGTCGTCAAATACCGGTCGACCAAGTCGAATCGATGTATCTGCGCCCGGGCCAGGCGACGGACGGCCCCGCCGGCGCGGCGGCCACGACGCTGTTATGCCTCGCGTCGAACATGAGAGGGACGGTGGTCAATCGGCCCATCGCCGGCCGGTCCAATGGGTCAAAGCCCCTGCAGCTCAGCCTGCTCGCCGCCGCGGGGCTCAGAGTTCCTGAGACATTGGTGACCACCGATCCTGCGGCAGCAAGGGACTTTCTCGCCCGTCACGGTCGTCTGGTCTACAAGTCGGTGAGCGGCGTCCGCAGCATTGTGGCCACCCTCGGGAGCCAGGACCGCGATCGGCTCGATGGCGTGCGCACCGGCCCTGTCCAACTGCAGCAGTGGGTCGATGGGCTCGATGTCCGTGTCCACGTCGTCGGCCACCGATGGTTCGCCACCGCCATCGACTGCGAGGCCGACGACTACCGCTACGCCAGTCGCGACCGCCAGGACATCCGCATGCTGCCTTTCGCCGTCCCGAGCGAACTCGGTCGGAGCATCGTCGCGCTGACTCACTCCATGGGCCTCCTCGTGAGCGGTGCCGATCTCCGGCTCACAGCCAGCGGCGACTGGTTTGTCTTCGAGGTGAACCCGTCCCCTGGCTTCACCTATTACGAAGACGGGGCCGACCAGCCCATCGGCGCCGCCGTAGCCGATCTACTGATGGCGGTCGCACCGGTGCGCAAGGAGTGAGCTGATGGCATCGACAAACCAGCGTGACAGGATCTGCACCGTCGTCGGAGCGGGGTTGTCAGGAGCCGCCGCTGCCTGGGAACTCGCCCGCCAAGGCTACGACGTCAGGGTCTTTGAGCGGGAAGCCAACGTCGGTGGCCATTGCCGCACCGAGTGGCGCGACGCTATCCCCTTCGAACCGCATGGCCCGCACATCTTCCACACGACAGACCGCGAGGTGTGGGAGCTGGTCACCAGTCTGACGACCTTCCTTCCCTATCGCCACCGTGTCGTGACGCGCATCGGGGATGTCGTCATCGGCTGGCCCCCCCAGGTCGGCGAGCTTCCCCAACTGCCTGAGTGGGAGGCCATCGACCGGGAGCTGGCGGTGCTTCCCGGGCGGCCGGACTGCAGCAACTTCAAGACGTACTGTGTTTCCATCCTCGGGCCCACGCTGTACGAGCTCGCGGTGCGCCCCTACACCGAGAAGCAATGGGGCTGCGACCCAACCACTCTGTCGGCATCGATTGCCAGCAAGCGGGTGGAGCTACGCCGCGACGGCAACCCCGAACTGTTCCGCGATCCCTATCAAGGCTGGCCCCGACACGGCTACGGCTCTCTGGTTGGAGCGCTCCTTGAGGATGTGCAGGTCACCTGTGGAGCCGACGTCACCATTGCTGACATCCGCGACCTGAGCCCACCCGGCTCGCCGGTGGTGGTGACCGCCGCCCTCGATGACTTTCTCTGTGGCACCGAACCGCTCTGCTGGCGCGGTGTCCGACTCGAAGTAGAGGACTTGCCCGGGGTGTCCTTGGCGCAAGAAGCCATGGTGGTGAACGTCCCAGATCCGGATGTCCCGTGGACGCGGACCATCGAAACGAAGTGGGCGATCCCCGAGCTTCACGACCGGCCCGGCACGATCATCATGCGTGAGTACCCGGGTGCGAAGTCCAAGCACTATCCGGTGGACGACGCCGACGGCGCGAACGGCGCCCGTCAGCGGCGTCTCGAACGGCGACTCGCCCGGATGGCACGCAACGTCTTCCACCTGGCCGGGCGGCTCGCTACCTACCGTTACATCAACATGGACCAGGCGATCCGCCAGGGCCTCGACGCGGCAAGGCAGGTGGCCGCCTCTGAGCGTCATCCCAGTACCACTGCCACGACGCAGATGAGGAGGCAGCGCTGTGGCACGCCGGCCTGATATCTACGTCCAGATCCCCGCCTACCGCGACGCCGAACTCGTTCCGACGCTCCGGTCGCTTTATGCCACGGCCGCTCACCGGCAACGGCTGCGCACCAGGGTGCTCTGGCAGCGCGGGCCTCATGACGTCCTGCCTCCGGATGTCCTGGCCCTCCCCGGCTTCGAGGTCGAAGCGGTCCCGGCGGCCCGGAGCGAGGGTTGCAATTGGGCTCGGCAAAGGCTCCAGTCGAGCTGGAACGATGAGCCGTACACGCTTCTGCTGGACTCGCATCACCGCTTCGTGAGGGGATGGGACCTTCTCATTGTCGGGATGCTCGAGCAGCTGCGGGCCGCCGGTGTCCGCCGCCCCCTCCTCACCGGCTACCTCCCGAGCTACTACCCCGACCGGGAACCCGCCGGACGGAAACGCCGTCCCTTCAAGATCTATCCCTACTCGCGGGAAGACGGGGTTCTGGTCAGGCTCACGAGTCTCCCCATCCGGGGGTGGAGGGCGCTTGCCGCACCGATACCCGCCGACTTCCTCTCACTGCACTTCATCCTTGCCGACGGTCGGTTCAACAACGATGTGCCTTTCGACCCTGAGATCTATTTCTTTGGCGACGAAGTCCTGACCAGCGTGCGGGCTTTCGCCGCCGGCTACGAACTGTTCCACCCCCACCGGGTCGTCGGGTGGCATGCCTACAACCGGGATCGGCGGGTCCCGCACTGGGTAGACCATGACGATTGGGCGGAACGTCATGTGCGCTCCCTTGACCGGATGCGGCGCATCTATCGGTCACCGGTCGTTCCCGGCCTGCCCCAGGCCCACCGCACGGTCGCCGACTACGAGGACCACATCAACATCTCACTGGTGACGTCATGACCTTACGTGCCGGCGAGGTCATGGTTCTGGACGGTTTGCTCGGCCCGACCGACTGCGCCGAACTCCTCGATAACCTGCGGTATGTCTGGTGGTGGGACAGCAGCCTCGTCCGGCTCGGTCACGACGGTTCCCTCATGTCACGTTCCTCCTACCGGCGCACCAGTCGGACTACCAGCGAGGCGTGGCTCGGCAGCGAATCGCTGGCGATCCTGCGCCGGTTGGAGCGCCGCCTGACGAAGGCCGCCGGCGTTCGGCCGGACCACCTCGAGATGTGGCAGGCCACCCGGTACCGACGGGGGGATTGGTTCGCCGAACATCACGATGCGGGGTTCTTTCAGAATGACCCGTGGGGAGACCGCACCACCACCGTCCTCGTCTACCTCGACGGCCACGGCAACGGCAACGGGGGAGGAGGCACCGTTTTTCCCCGGCTCGGTGTGCGTTTCCGGCCGATCACCGGTCGGGTGCTCATGTGGCGGAACCTCCTGGCTGACGGCACCGTCGACCATCGGATGCTGCACGAGGCCCGGCCGGCACGGTCGGTTAAGACAACCCTGACGACCTGGGCGCGCCAGCGACCCATCCGCAACGCAAGGAGGTAGCCCGGTGGCCAAGCTGACCAACGAGCAACGGATCATCCGACAGATCATCAAGGGCCACGGCGCGGTCTTCGACCTCAACGCCAACCCCGAACTGTTCATCGAAGTGGTCCGCAAGTACGCAATGGACATCGCCGACCTGGCCAACGACCCGGACGGGGGCGTCCCGGATGGCGGGGCGCCGCACGGTGTCGGCTCGGTCGGTCCCAGCAGTCGACTCCGGGACGACGGCGGCCTTCCCGGCGGGGTTGGCCCGGTCGGCCCGACGAGCTTCCAAGCCGGCCCACACCTCGACGATGTGATGCGAGAGGTCCTCAAGCTGCAACGCCAGCTTGCCAAGATCAGCAAACAACTCGGGGTCTGACACGACGGGGGAGACGGATTGTCGTGAGCAATGGCTTGGATCTGAGAACGCTCCGGAATGAACTGGGCGACATTATTGAGGTCTACGGATCGTCGAACCGCTTTGCCGCCTTTGCGTTCGACCGGTTCAACGCAACGTTTCGGCAGGACGAACATCAGGAGTACCCCGGCTGGTTCCACGACAACCTCCTGCCGTACGAGCTGTGGGAACCGATGAGCAATCAAACCGCTCCTCGGGGCGCTTGGTCCGGGCCTTTCGGCCGACCCCTCGACATCGAGCTCGAACTGCCCCCTCCCTCCTCACCTTCCGTTGACCAGCGAGCGATCCTCTATCTGGACGACGGCGACTACGTGGTCACAATCGCCGCCACCGGCCGGGCGGCCGAAGGGCAACTCCGAGTCCACCGAGACCGGGCGGCCGAAGTGAGTGGCGGCGAGATCCGCTGGAAGAATTCCTGACTCACGTCGAACACGCCGGGGCGGGAGGCAGGCACCTCAGAACGTACGCACCATCTCCAGGCGACACTTCGCTTTGCCGGACCGCTCGTAGTACTCGACCCGTAGGTCGCGGTGGGCCCCCGCCAGGTCGACGACCGCTTCGGTCGTGGTGCCCGGCTGGTCTTGCCAACGGTCGATGAGCAGTCGGTCGTCCAGAAACAGGCGAACGCCGTCATCAGAGGTCAGCCGGAAGGCCCAGCGCCCGGTGGGAAGGTCGACCGAGCCCCACCATCGGGCGGAGAACCGGTCTGACCCGATGCGGGGCAGCCGCCCTGTCTCGCCCCAGTCGAAGTCGAGGACCGGCTCGAAGCGGTAGGCGATGGGTGGCTTGCGCTCCCATGTTCCTGCAGGGATGGCGCCGAGGTCGACGCCGCGGTAGTACTCGCCAAGAAACCCGTCGGGGGTCACGTCGAATTCGAGAACGGCGCCTCCTCCTGCCTGGAAGTACTCGACCTCGACCCAAACCGGCCCACCGCTGTGCTCGACATGAGCGGTATAGGTGGTCGGGGCCTGGCCCCGCCAGGCGTCGATCACCGTCGTCCCGCCGAACTTCACCCGTACGCCGTCGTCCGCCTTGACCGTCACCCGAAAGCGGCCCACCGGTAACCACAGCTGACGGGACGCGCGGGCCGACCAGTGCACGGCCCCCAGGGTGGGCGGCCGGTCAGAGACGAGTCGCTCGAGGCCGGCGACGAGCGTCGACGCGTGGTACGTCTGGAGATCCGTGCCCGTGTAGTACTGGACTGACCAGTCGGCGGGCCTCAGCTCGAAGCTCAGCACGCTGCTCCACGCCGTGTCGGCGTACTCGAAGGAGACATCGTGGACACCTGCTTCGAGGTGCACGTCGGCGGCGAACGGGTCGCTCTGCCCGGCGCGGTGTTCGAGCACCTGCAACCCGTCGACGGCGACCCGGAAAGCCTCGTCGGATCCGAGGGACACCTGGTAGCGCCCGGTCCTGGGCACGTACAGGCGCCGGGAGAAATGGGCCGAGAGGTGCGTCGTCTGGTCCGTGATCACCGTCCCGCCGGGTATGCCCTCGCCGAACGACACCCGGGTAGGGAAGGTGAGCATGTAAGCGGCGCCGTCGACGATCCAGTAGGTGGCGCCGCTGGGAGCGTTCACGTTGTAGTCGTAGGTGAGTACGGCGTCGCCGGTCAGGGACTGGGTGCGGTACCCCTCGTAATGGCTGTCGACGTTTGGCCAGCCAGCCGCCTCGATCGCTTGGCGGTCCGGGTCGCGATATATCCGGCCCTTCCAGGCCTCCTCGGCCCAGTCGAATGCCAGTGCCGCCCGATAGTAGCTACGCGCGTCCGATGCCGGGATCGGGGTGGTGTGCCTGAACTCCACCCGCAGATCGTGGGTCCCGGCGGCGACCGTGACCGGTGCACCGAGGGGATTGGTCCCGTCCCAGTCGTCGAGCACCAACGTCCCGCCTAGCCACATTCGGCAGCCGCCCGTATGCCGGGCATGGAACCGATACATCCCGGCGGCGAATTCCTTGCGCCCAGTCGCCCGCAGCGAGAACCGTCCGTCGCTACTCGACGTGGCTACGGGGGGAGCATGGCGCCATTCCAGGTCGGTCATGCAGTCGTCAAACTCGGCCGACGGTGCCCCGGCAAGCTCGGCATTGGAGAAGAGCTCGTAGTGAAGGTTGATGGCCTCGATGTCCAAGTCGATCCTGGCGAGGCCGCTCGCTTCGAAGTACTCCACCCGCAGCACATGGTCGCCACCGGTGACGTAGTGCTCGGTGCTATAGGTCATCGTCGGCTGGTTCTTCCAGGCGTTGATCACCAGCCGGTCGTCGACCCACAGCCGCAGACCGTCGTCGCCTCTGAGCGTGAAGCGGTACCAGCCGGACCGCATCCGTCGGACCTGGGAGAACCGAGCGGAGAAGTTGTCGAAGGGCGGGATGGGCAACGACCAGTTGCCGAACCAGTTGATGTTGAGGCGGAACGGCCCTCCGGAGCCCCAGTCGAACTCGACGTCAGGCACGGTCTCGACGTGGGCCGGGAGCCCTCGGAGAGAGCGGTTGTCGAAGTACTCAGCTCTCCAGGCTCGGCCCGCCTCGGCGTCAGGAGCTGCCTGCTCGGGTCCCAGGGTGATGGGACTGAAGGTGTACTGGCTGTACCAGCCGTAGGGCATAAGAAGGTGCCCGCCGTACTCGGGCCCCATCACATGGGTCGGGGAGTCGACTCCCCCCCAGCTGTTCCGGACGATGAAGTAGCCGCCTCCGTGGTTCTCCGGCAGATCGTCCCGGTCGATGTAGCCGATGATGGTGGTGCAGTGTCCGGCGCCGAACGTCTCGAGCGGTGGATCGGGGAGGGTGATGACGCCTGTCGCGGTGTTCCAACCGTGGGTATCGCTCGCGAACGCCACGCACCGGCCGGACTCGAGCACGCGCTTGACAGAGGCGACGTCACGCTCGACGAGCCCGACGTAGGCAGGCTGGCGGTAGTCGCGCGCCCGGTCCATGGCATCGTCCGGGATCGGGACGTGAGCGTGATTGCTGTTGATCTGCCTCCCCGAGTACGGCAGAAGGCTCTCCGGGCACGTCCCGTTCTGCTGATAGTGATAGAGCGCGGCCCGGCAGTCGTACCCGCCTCCGGTGATCAGGGCGCCGTTCTTCGAATACCACCAGAGAAACTCCTCGGAGAGATTTCTAGGGCCAGGACGTCGGTCCCGCAGATACTCCAGTGCTTCCGCCACCGCTGTTGCGCCGAATGACGTACACGTCGGCCTCTGGCCCTGGTCGCGGGCCGGTCCGAGCTTGGGCCGGTGGTCGACGGCCTTGACGGGGCCCAGCGGCAGGAAGACCCAGCGGCGCACATCGGGGAAGACCTTGTCGACCTCCCACGGCGGGAGGATTCGCTCCTCGTGGCGAAGCCGGCGTATCACCTCGAGGACCTCGGGGTGGTCCGGGGGCAACTGTCCCTTGCCCTTCGGCGCCCGAACTGCGGCTTCGATGCTCTCCCTGGCCTCGGGTTCGAGTGCGTCGACAGCCGCTTGGTAGAGCGTCGTAGCTTGGCCCGGCGTCACGCCCAAGCTCTTAGCCTCGGCCTCCGGGTCGATCCCGCGC
>JAICGL010000077.1 GCA_025923175.1 Acidimicrobiia bacterium | reverse complement strand
GATCTGCAGGCCGTGCTCCATTCCGGAGGCGAGGATCGCGTCTCGGATCTCCTGGTTGGGAACCTGGATCAAGAGCGTCATCGTGGTGACACCGTCGGCTTCGTCGAGGGTCATCGTGTTGATGGCGGGTTCACTGGGGTAGGCCTCGGTGCCGGGCATCCCCTCGAAGATTTCGGTCTGCACCAGGCGGTGCGGGGCGGCGATCTCCTTGTACTCGCCGTGGAAGCCGATCTCCATGCCTTCGTCGCGGGTGACGAAGCGCCACTGCCCGCCGACCCGGAAGTCCATCTCGCAGACGAGCCACTCCGACGTCTCGAAGCCGTACCAGCGCTGAACAAACTCCGGCGTGCTGAAGGCCCTGAAGACGAGTTCGGCCGGGGCGTCGAACTGCCGGGTGATGAGGATCTCGGTGTCGGACGGCACGGTGATGACGGCCGAGCCGTGACGGTTGCCAAGGGTGCTGTTCACTGTTCGTTCTCCTGGGATTGAAGCTCGGCGAGCAGATCGTCGAGCCGGTCGAGACGGGCGTTCCAGGTGCGCTCGAAGGTGCGCACCCAGTCGTGAATCGGTTGCAGGGCCGGGCCGTTGACCCGGTACCACCGGTGCCGGCCGTCGACCCGCACCGAGACGAGACCGACCGCCCGGAGCACGCCCAGGTGCTTCGACACCTGCGGCTGCGTCATCCCGAGCCGGTCGACGAGCTCGCCGACCGTCGCTTCCCCGGTGCCCAAGGCATCGAGGAGCTGGCGACGGTTCGCCTCGGCGACGGCGTTGAACGCATCGGTCGTCGTCGGGGTGCGAGCCATGCATTTATCATATTCCGATATCGGTATATGTCAAGGAGGTAGGTTGCGCCGGGACGGGAGGGGGCGGATGACGGGGACGGAGTGGTTGGCGACAGCCGTCGAGCGGACGGTGCTCGCCGGTCACGACGGCCGCTCGGGAGCAGCGCTCGAGCGGGTGCGGCTGGCCGACGGGAGCCACCTCGTGGTGAAGCGCATGTTCAGCTCGGCCGACCTCACGATGCGGTTCTCCGGCGATGACGTCGGGCGAGAGCTCGTCCTGTGGGAGACCGGGGTGCTCGAACGGCTGCCCTCGGGTATCGGTCACGCCGTGGTCGGCGGCTGGCGGGACGGCGACGAGGTCGTGGTCGTGATGCGCGACCTCGGCGACGCCGTCATCACCTGGGACAGGCCCATCGGCCGAGCCGAATGCCGGCGCCTCTTTGCCGCCGCTGCCTCCCTCCATGCGGCCTTCGCCGGTGAACGGGTCGACGGGCTCTGCCCGCTGGAACGGCGGCTGTCGCTGTTCGCCCCCCGCACGCTCCGAACGGTGCCGCACGGTGAGCACCCGCTGGTCGATGCAGCCCTGGCCGGCTGGGAGCGGTTCGCCGAACTGGTCCCGACTGACGTGGCCGACGCCGTCGCGGCGATCCACGACGACGCCGGCGCCCTCGCCGCCCTGCTGAGCGCCCGGGGCACCACGCTGGTGCACGGCGACCTCTGGCTCGTCAACGCCGCGTTCGAGGCGGACGAGGTGGTACTCCTCGACTGGGGCCTCGCCACCGAGGCGCCGGGCGCCGTCGAGTTCGCCACGTTCCTGATGGGCGCATCGGGTGTGGCGGTCAGTCGGGACGACCTGCTCGACGACATCCGGCTCACCGCTGGCGACGGGCACGACGAGACGGCCCTGCGCCTGGCCCTGCTCGGCTCGGTTGCCGACCTCGGCTGGAACAAGGCCCTCGACGCGACCGGCGACGACGACGTCGTCCGGGAGCGCGAGACGGCGGAACTCGGCTGGTGGGTCGACCAGGCCCGACACGCCCTCGACCTCGGCATGCTCTGACCGGTAACAATGCCGCCATGTCTGAGCTCGCTGGTGCCCTGCGACCTCGCTACGTCGAAGTGCCGGCGAAGGCCGGGCTCTACGAGAGCCTCTACCTGACCGCCCACCATCCGGACGAGGCGAAGGCGCTGTGGATCCGGCACACCGTGCTGAAGTCGCCGGGAGGGCCGCCCCGGGCTTCGTTGTGGTGCACCTGGTTCGACGAAGGCGGTGTGCGGGCGGCCAAGGTGTCGACACCTGAGGTGTCGAGTACGCCAGAGCGACCGCTGCAAGTCGGCAAGGATGGATGGATCGGCGCCGCCGGCACAACGGGCGCCGTCGACCTCGATTCGCTGCAGGCCAGCTGGGAACTGCAGTTCCGCAATCCTGAAGCGCCGATGTTCCATCTGCCGAAGCCGTGGATGTACACGGCCCCCGTCCCCCGTACGAAGTCGATCAGTGCGGCGCCCATGCTCCGCCTCGCCGGTTCGCTGCAGGTCGACGGGCAGCCCGTCGACATCGACGGGTGGCCGTGCACCATTGGCCACAACTGGGGTGCCGAGCACGCCGAGCGGTGGCTCTGGCTGCACGCCGACGGCGACGCAGGCGAGGGACCGGTGTGGCTCGACGCCATCGTGGGACGGATCAAGCTCGGGCCCGTCACCACGCCATGGATCGCCAGCGGCGCTGTGTCGATCGCCGGTCACCGCCACCGCCTCGGCGGCCTCCGCTTCGGCGTCAATACGCCGGTGACCGAACACGACCTGGGCGCGACGGTGCAGTTGCGCGGCAGCGACATCACTGTCGAACTCCGGGCGGAGGTCGACCTTCCCCGCTGTGTGGGCTGGACCTACGCCGACCCCGCCGGCCATACCAGCGAGGTCGTCAACAGCTCCGTGGCAAGGACCGTCCTGCGCATCGAGCGCCCCGGCGGCGCCACGCTGGACGTCACGGCACCGGTGAGCGCCTTCGAGATCGGTGGCCGGCGCCGAGCCTTCGACGTGCCCCTCCAGCCCTTCCCCGACTGAGTGCCGTCGACCGGGGCAAAAGCCGCGAACCCACCACTCATCCATCCGCACCGATGAGATCGGGAGAGCACGGACGTCTGAACTGTGAAACGGTGAAGACCGCAGAGACTTGACGGCAGGAAGGAAGAGCCAGATGAGCGGAGTGCGCGTAGCGGTCGGGACACGCAAGGGTGCGTTCATCCTGACGTCGGACGGGAAGCGCAAGGATTGGGACGTCAGCGGGCCGCACTTCGGCGGCTGGGAGATCTACCACGTGAAGGGCTCGTCGGTTGACCCCGACCGGCTCTACGCCTCGCAGACCTCCGGGTGGTTCGGCCAGATCATCAATCGTTCCGACGACGGCGGCAAGACGTGGAACCCGGTCGGCAACGACTTCCAGTACGCAACGGCGACCCACACCCACCAGTGGTACGACGGCACGCCCCACCCCTGGGAGTTCGCCCGGGTGTGGCACCTCGAGCCGTCGCCGACCGATCCCGACCGGGTCTACGCCGGGGTGGAGGACGCCGCCCTGTTCCGCTCCGACGACGGCGGGCAGACCTGGGCCGAGCTGTCGGGCCTGCGTGACCACAGCACCGGCTCGTCGTGGCAGCCCGGCGCCGGTGGCCTGTGCCTGCACACGATCCTCCTCGACCGCGACCGGCCCGACCGGATCGTGACGGCGATCTCCGCCGCCGGTGCCTTCCGGAGCGACGACGGCGGCACCAGCTGGAAGCCCATCAACAAGGGGCTGCACTCGGAGGGGATCCCCGACCCCGACGCCGAGGTCGGCCACTGCGTCCACCACATCGCCGCCCACCCGTCCCGCACCGACACCCTGTACATGCAGAAGCACTGGGATGTCATGCGCAGCGACGACGGCGGCGACTCGTGGCGGGAGGTGAGCGGCAACCTCCCCACCGACTTCGGATTCGTCATCGACGTCCACGCCCACGAGCCCGAGACCATTTACGTCGTGCCGATCCACAGCGACGGGGAGCACTACCCGCCCGAAGGGAAGCTGCGCGTCTACCGGAGCCGGACGGGCGGTGACGAGTGGGAGCCGCTCTCCAAGGGCCTCCCGCAGGAGAACTGCTACGTCGACGTGCTGCGCGACGCCATGGCCGTCGACACGCTTGATGACTGCGGCGTCTACTTCGGTACCACGGGCGGGGCGGTCTATGTCTCGTCCGACGCAGGCGACCACTGGATGCCGATCGTGTCTGACCTCCCGTCGGTGCTGTCGATCGAGGTCCAGACGCTGTGAGCGCCGAGACCGCCAAGGTCACGGTCCTGCTGCCGGCGCACCTGAAGACGCTCGCCAAGGTCGCCGGCCCGGTGCATGTCGAGGTGCCCGGGCCGGTCACGACCGCGGCAGTCCTCGACGCTCTGGAGGCCTGCTACCCCGTCCTCGGGGGCACGATCCGGGACCGGGCGACCGGTAAGCGCCGCCCGTTCATCCGGTTCTTCGTCGGCGAGGAGGACCTGTCGCACGACCCGGCCGACGCACCCCTCCCGTCAGCTGTCGCTGATGGCGCCGAGCCGTTCTGCATCATCGGCGCCATGGCCGGCGGCTGACCCGCCCGTCGCCCGCTGGTACCGCCGGGCCTCGGCGGCGACGTTCACGGCGACGGCGACGACGGGAACGGCGAGGAAGCTGCCGGGCAGGCCGAACGCCGACCCGCCGGCCAGGATGGCGAGCAGGACGATGACCGGATGGAGCTCGAGCGCCCGGCCGTAGACCACCGGTGCCAGAACGTCGTTATCGATTTGCTGGACCACAAGGGCGACGGCCGCCACCACCAGGGCCGCCGTCCCGCCGGCTGTGGCCAACGCCACGAGGACCGCCAGCACCCCCGCCACGATGGCGCCCACCACCGGGACGAAGGCGGCCAGGAACGTCACCAACGCCATCGGTATGGCGAGTTCGGCACCGACGAGCGTGAGCGCCACGGCGATGACAATGCCTTCAACCAGCCCCAGCAGGGCGGCGCCGCGCAGGTATCCCCCGAGGGTGCGCCATGCCTGCGCCGCCAGGCGGGCGGCCAGCTCCCGGCGTTCCTCGGGGAGCTGATCGCGGACCCAGCCCAGGAAGCGGTTTCCGTCCTTGAGGGCAAAGAACGTGACGATGAGGCCCAACACGAGGGCCAGCGTCACCTCGGCGGCGACCGCCGCCCCGGCGGCCACGGCGCCGCCCGACGCCCGCAAGGCGGCGCCGATGCGATCGCCCGCTTCCTTGCGGTAGCGCTCGATGTCCGCCGCTTCGATGTCGAAGGGGCTGTCTTCGACCAGCCACCGTTCCAGATCATCGACCGCCCGGCTCACTGTTGGCCCGAGGTCGGTGAATTCGTTGGCTGCCGCCACTCCGATGCCGGTGAGGACGCCCCCGAGGAGGAGCAGGAAACCTATCAAGGCCGTGGCGGCGGCCAGCGTCGCCGGCAGTCGCTTCCGAAGCCAGGCCGCTGGTACGGCCAGGATCCGGGTGAGGAACAGGGTGACGACGAGCGGAACGAACGCCACCCAGATCTGACCGGCCAGCCAGAGTGCCCCGGCCAGGGCGGCTGCGATCACCAGCAGCCGCCAGCTGTAGGCGGCCAACCGGTCGATGGCGGGGTTGACCACGGTGCCGTGCCCGCCGGGCTGATCCATCGCCGCAGGTTAGTGCCCGCAGCCGGACCCGAAGGCCCGGCTGCGGCACGTCAAAATACTGTGGACTGCGATTCCGTTCGGGTGGTGAAGGGCGCTACGCCTTCCAGACCTGAATTCCGCTCGGGTGCTGGTCGGCGCTCACGTCAAAGCGCGAATAGGACTGCCCCGAGTGCAGGTACATCGAACCGATCTGGCCCCGGCAGTTGCTGCTGTTCCGGGTAATGCGCCCCGAAGTGTTGGGTACTTCGCAGACGATGAGGCCGATGCCCCGGATCGTCTTGCCGTTGTTGGTCATGGCCTTGATGGTGCGCTTGCCGCCCTTGCAGTTCACGAAGACACCGGGATTCCAGTGCTCGTGCGGCTTCGTGCTGTAGTCGACCCAGGTCTCGGTGCACTTACCGCCGGGGCCGTCCTTGTCGTCGGCGGTGAGCATGGTCCAGTTGGAGTACTTGCCTCCGCTCTGCTCCTGGTACCACTTCAGACTCCCGTACCGGCCGTTCGGGCCGGTCACGCTTTTGCTTTTCATGAGTTCGGCCGCATGCGCCGGAGCGGCGGCCACGGTGACAAGGCCCGCCGCAACGGCGAGCGCGACAAAATAACGGTGACGAAACACGGGCTCCCCAGCTTTCCGGTCTCGAACAATTGAGTTGAATTTGGAGGAACTGCCCTCTCAGCATATACCCAGGTCAGCGGACAAAAATGTTGTGTATACGGAAAACTTTTCAGGCGTTTCTTATCCCGGCACCGCTGAGTTCCGGCGCCGGCGAACGTCGTTCTGGTCGTGAACGTCTTTCACCGGCTGCTGGTCAACACCCTGGCCACCGGCGTCACCAGCTCGTTCCTCTGGTTCGCCCTGACGTTCTGGGTCTACCTCGAGACCCGTTCGGTGGTCGCCACCGGCGTCATCGGCGGGGCCTTCAGCATCTCGTCGGCGGTGATCGGGCCGTTCTTCGGCACGTTCGCCGACCGGCACCGCAAGCACACGGCCATGATGCTGTCGACGGCTGTGTCGGCCGTCTGCTTCACGGTCGCCACCGCCGTCTTCGTGGCCGTCGACGCGAGGCACCTTCTCCGGCTCCGCAGCCCGTGGTTCTGGCTGCTGGTGGGCGTCACGCTCCTCGGCTCCGTGGCCGGCCAGATGCGGGGCATCGCCCTTTCCGCCTGCGTCACGCTGCTCGTCCCGGAGGACCGGCGCGACCGGGCCAACGGCCTGGTGGGCACCGTCACCGGAGTCTCGTTCGCCATCACCTCCGTCTTTAGTGGGCTCGTGATCGGCAGCCTGGGAATGGGGTGGGCGTACTACGGCTCGCTGGCACTCACGCTCTGGGCTCTCGCCCACCTGCGCGGCATCACCTTCTCCGAACCACCGCCCGCCGAGATGGCGGCCGACGGGGGAGGGCGCCATGTCGACGTGCGCGGCGCGCTCGAGGCCATCCGCGCCGTCCCGGGGCTCCGGATGCTGATCCTGCTGGCCGCCTTCAACAACCTGCTGGCCGGCGTGTTCATGGCGCTCATGGACGCCTACGGCCTGTCGCTGGTGTCGGTCGAGACGTGGGGGCTGCTGTGGGGTCTCATCAGCCTGGCCTTCATCGGCGGCGGGTTGTTCGTCGCCAGGCGCGGCCTGGGTCCTCGCCCACTGGCGCTGATCCTCGCCGGGAACCTCGCCAACTGGGCGGTGTGCACGATCTTCGCCCTGCGCTCCTCGATCGTCATGCTGACCGTCGGCATGGTGGTCTGGCTGGCGCTGATCCCGGTGATCGAGGCGGCCGAGCAGACGATCCTGCAGCGCTCGATCCCCTTCGAGCGCCAGGGCCGCGTCTTCGGTTTCGCCCAACTGGTCGAGAACGCCGCATCACCGCTGACCGCCTTCCTCATGGCGCCGCTGGCCGAGGTGGTGTTCATCCCGCTGATGACCGGGGGACGGGGTGCCGACTGGATCGGCGGCTGGTTCGGGACGGGGCCCGAGCGCGGCCTGGCGCTCATGTTCACGCTGGCCGGTCTGATCGGCGTCGTCGTGACCGCCTTCGCCCGGCTCTCCCGGTCTTACAGGACTTTGTCCGCCGCAGTAACATCCGCCTGAGGCGCTGGGGTCGGGCTTTGGGGAGGGGTCGGATGGGAATTCGTCGCAGGGTCGTCGCCGCCACGTTCCTTCCTGTCGTAGCCGGCCTGTCGTGGCCGATGATCGGTAGTCCTGCTGCCCTGGCGCAGCAGGCCACGTGCACGGCCAACGGGACTGCGCTGACAATCGGGGCCGACGACAAGAAGTTCGACAAGGATTGCCTGGCCGCCCCGGCCGAGCAGGCCTTCACGATCGAGTTCGACAACCGGGACCTGGCCAGGGGCCACAACGTGGCGATCTACGACACGGCCAACGGCAACAAGAACCTCTTCAAGGGCGATGTCATCCGCGGGCCGAGCAAGACCACCTACTCAGTGCCGGCCCAGGCTGCAGGCACCTACGAGTTCGTCTGCGACCCGCACGCCGAAGACATGCGGGGCACCTTCATCGTCGGGTAGCAGAATAGGGAGGGCTGTTCACCACCCGGGTGCGAGGAGGTGCGCATGAACCAGGTCGCCGAGCGACGCGGGGGAGACCGGCGGATCGGGGGGCGGCGGTCGACGGACGGGCGACGGGCGCCGTCCGGCATGCGGACCTTCACCCTGCGTCGGGAGTCGGACATCTCCGGCGTCTCCGGCACCGGTATCTTCCTGGAGGGCACGCTCTTCTCCACGGGGGTCGTCGTCGTTCACTGGCTGACGCCCCCGCCCCGGGGCTCCATCGCCATCTTCGATACGCTCGACCAGCTGCTGTCGATCCACGTGCGGCCCCACCCGGAGAACCGGGCAGTGCTGACCTTCGACGACGGGGTGGAACTCAGCGGTGATGCTCTCCACACGACCGATGGCCATGTGGAGCTGCCGCGCGACTAGGCGGCGAAGCCGAACAGAGTGCTGAGCCAGTCGGCTGTCGCCCTGCTGGACGGATGGACACGCCCCCACGGCCGCGCCGGCCGGCTGCTGGATCCGGGAACGATGCCCCACATGACGAAGAGCCAGTGGTCGACCATGGACTGGTCGGTGGTCCACTCGTTGAGGTCGGAGTTCGTCTGGTTGATCGTCAGGCTCATGGTTCGCACCTCCGTTGGTGCCGGCCCGACGATCGGGCCCTCCGGAGCAACCTACGGGAGGATCAGCGCAGCGTCCTTCGTAGGGACGACAGTCTGTCTGGACCCAGATGGTCCCTGGATGTGTCGCCGAACTGAAGGGTCGAGTGTCGGTCCGTCGACAAAGCGGCAGCGACGACGGTCTTAGCATCGCCGCGACGAGAAGGAGGCGCGCAGCGTTGCGATGCAAGTCCGCTCGTCCGGAAAAGGGGGAACCAATGAACGCAAGAGCGCGCCTGGCCATCGCTGGCGCTTTGATCGCCGTCGCCTGGGCCATCCCTGGCGCGTCCACACCGGTCGCCGCAGCGGAGTCGGTGTCATGCACTGCCGAAGGCAACTTCACCGTCAACCCGGGTCTGTCCACGTCGCCGAGTTCAGGGACCTTCACCACCGACGGAGACACCGGAACCCTCGACTGCAAAGGCGGGGGCAAAGGCACTGTAGGAATCGACGGCAAGTACGGCACGAAGGATCCGGATAGCTGCAGCGCCGGGGGCGAAGGAACCTCGACGGGCGTCTACAAGTTCTCGGACGGCAGCCAAGTCACCGATACCGTCGAGTTCACCTACGGACCCTTCCAGGGCGGGGCCCTCGGAGGGAGTTTCAAGGGCGAACGCTCATCGGGCACCTTCGAGGTCACCTCAGTCGATGGCGACTGTGTCAGCAAGCCCATCACCAAGGCGCGCTACCTGTTCAGAAACCTCGTGATCAAGCGTTAGACGAAGTTCCCGTCTGGGCGGCCACGGCGGCGGAGGCGGCAGCGATGGCCTCGGGGTCGCCGAGGGCCCGCTCGAGCGGAGCTTTGGTCTCGACCGGCCGGAACCGGTCGTCGAGGTCGTAGCGCAGTGGCACTCCGGTCGGGAGGTTGAGCTCGGAGATGTCGTCGTCGGAGATCCCGTCGAGATGTTTGACCAGGGCCCGGAGGCTGTTGCCGTGGGCAGCGACGAGGACCACCTCGCCGGCGGCGAGGTCGGGGACGATCTCGTCGTAGAACCACGGCAGCGCCCGGGCCACGACGTCCTTCAGGCATTCCGCCAGCGGCACGAGCTCAGTCGGTAGATGCGCCCAGGCCGGGTGGCCGTTGGGGTTGTGCGGGTTGTCGGGGCTGATCGGCGGCGGCGGCGTGTCGTAGCTGCGGCGCCACAGCTTCACCTGGGCCTCGCCGAACTCGGCCACCGTCTGCTTCTTGTCCTTGCCGGTGAGATCGCCGTAGTGCCGCTCGTTGAGCCGCCACGACCGCCGCACCGGCAGCCAGAGCCGCTCCATCACGTCGAGCGCCAGATTGGCCGTCCGGATGGCCCGCACCTGCAGTGAGGTGTGCAGGATTGTCGGCGCCACCCCCTCGTCGGCCATGACCTGACCCGCCTGGCGGGCCTGGTCCTCACCGAACGGCGAGAGGTCGCAGTCGACCCACCCGGTGAAAAGATTGGCCTTGTTCCACTCGCTCTCGCCGTGGCGGAGCAATATCAGCGTCGACGGCATCCCGGCAGTCTTGCCAAGGCGACTCGCCGCCCGCTACTCCGGGCCGTGGCAGCAGGCTTCGACGTTGTTGCCGTCGGGGTCGCGAACGAAGGCGCCGTAGTAGTTCTCGTGGTACTCGGGCCAGAGCCGCGGCTCGTGGAGAACCGCAGCACCGGTGCCGACGGCGGCATCGAAGAACGCCCGCACCGTCGCCCGGTCAGCCGCCTGAAAGCAGATGTGGATCGGCCGATTGACGCCGTCCGCCAGCTCACCGATCCAGAAAATCGGATGACTCGGCAAGCCATACCCGATGGCCACCCCGTAGTCCATGAGGCGGGCACCGCCGAGGGGCTTGAGGACGGTGTCGTAGAACGCCGCGGCCTTCGCCATGTCCTCACACTGGATACCGACGTGATCGATCATGGCGACATATTGGCGCGTTGTTCAGATGTCCTGCCCGGCGAGGCAGGCGAGAAATCCGATGACAACCCAGGCGGCGAGGAACGTCAGCAGCAAGGTGGTTCTCCTCCGTGAGTGCGGCGGCGCGGCCGCCGTACCTGCACGGCGAGCGTTTTGGCCCGATAGGGTTTTTCGTCCCGACTGTGAAGATTCGCCGTGTTTGGGCTGACTCCTCCCCGTGGCAATGGTCCTCAAGGCGGCGGCGCAGCCGTGTGGAGGCCCTGGGCGGCGGTCCAGGACTGGAGGTCGCGACGTTCGATGGCGGCGGCCATGAGATCGGGGAAGAGGTCAGGGGTGCAGGCGAAGGCGGGGATGCCGAGAGCGGCGAAGGCGGCGGCGTGGTCGTGGTCGTAGGCGGGGGCGCCGTCGTCGGACAGGGCGAGGAGGGCGACGACCG
>JAICGL010000076.1 GCA_025923175.1 Acidimicrobiia bacterium | reverse complement strand
GCCGCCCACGCCCCCGGCGGCTACGCCCAGTACGAAGCAGCCCGCCGCCGGAAAGCGGAAACGCCTGAGCCCCGCGCCACAGCGACCAGAGCCGCGCCTTCCGTCGGCAAGGCAAATGCTCCGGCCCCTTCCCCGCCCGCCCAGAAGAAGCAGCGCTCCCCCAGCACGCTGCGCCGCCTCATCGGCCTGGCCGAAGTCGAAATGGAGAAGGCCACAGCCGATCGCGACGCCCTCATGGCCGACCTGGCCGCCGCCGGCAACGACCACGTCGCCCTGGCCCGCGTCGCCGAAACCCTCGCCGCGGCCGAAGCCCGCCTGTCCGCAGCCGAAGAACGCTGGCTCGAACTCTCCGAAGAACTCGGCGCCTGACCTGGCCAGGAGGACCCCGTGGCAACGCCCGACCGTAACAAGCAGACCGCGATGGACTTCTACGACCTGATGTTCAACGAGAATCGACCTGCGGAGGCCATCGACAGGTACGCCGGTGCCCACTACACCCAGCACAATCCCCATGTCGCCGACGGCAAGCAAGCCTTCATCGAGTACTTCGAGCGCATGGCGGCCGAGTACCCGGGCAAGCGAGTGGAGGTCAAGCGGGCCATCGCCGAGGACGATCTCGTCGTACTCCACTGCTACCAGCACTGGCCCGGGGACCAGGACTACGCCGGAATCGACATCTTCCGCTTCGACGACCAGGGGAAGGTCGTCGAGCACTGGGATGTCCTCCAGGTGATCCCTGAAAAGTCGGCGAATGACAACGGCATGTTCTGATGCTGAAGGGCGTACCGGACGTATGGCAGCTCGATAGCGCCGGACCGCTGTAGGCGCGATCCGATGCCTCGCACGGACAGGGCTTCACGGATCATCGCCGCTCCGCCGGAGCGGGTCTTCGCCGCTTTCCTGGACCCCGAAGCGCTCACGGCTTGGCTCGCTCCTCAGGGGATGACTGCGAGGTTCGAGCGATTCGATCCGCGACCTGGCGGCTCGTACCGGTTGGTGTTGACCTACTCGGATACTTCGCGCGCTGGAGGTAAGGCCAGTGCGGACAGCGACATCGTCGAGGCGCGCTTCGTCGACGTCGTTCCGAATGTGCGGGTCGTCCAGGCAGTGGACTTCGTCGCGGCCGATCCCGCCTTCGCCGGCACGATGACCATGACCTGGTCGGTCACCGAGGTGGACAGGGGAACCCGCGTCGACATCACGGCAGACGACGTCCCGGATGGCATCTCAGCGGAGGATCACGCCGCTGGACTCGAGTCCTCGCTCGCGAATCTCGCGACCTACGTCGAGGGCTGAGCGGGCGTCAGGCGACGGCGGGGTTGGGGCGCAGGCTCTCGGTGACCAGGAAGGCTTCGGCGTCGGCGGGCTGGAGCGGCCGGCTGTAGAAGAAGCCCTGAGCGTCCTGGCATCCCGACCGGGCGAGCCAGGCGGCCTGGTCGGCGGTCTCGACGCCCTCGGCCACGGTGGCCAGGCCGAGCGAACCGGCCAGGGCCAAGCAGGCCCGCACGAGGGCGGTCTCGGGGTCGCCGCCGATCCCGCGCACGAACGACGAATCGATCTTGATGACGTCGATCGGGAAGCGCTTGAGATAGCCGAGCGACGAGAAACCGCTGCCGAAGTCGTCGATCGCGATCGAGACCCCGAGCGCCTGGATGTCGCCGACGGCCCGTCCGAAGCGATCCGTGTCGGTCATGAAGACGCTTTCGGTGATCTCGATGCCCAGTGCCCGGGCGGGAAGGCCGGTGTCGGCCAGGACGCGGGCGATGACCGCGGCGGGGTCGGTCCGGAGGAACTGGACGGCCGACATGTTGACCCACAGCACGAAGTCCCCGAGTTGCGGCATCGAGTCCTTCCACGCCGCGACTTGCCGGCAGGCCTCCTCGAGCACCCACTCCCCGATGCCCACGATGAGGTCCGACTCTTCGGCGATGGGGATGAAGGTGGCCGGGGCGAGAAGACCCCGTTGCGGGTGCTGCCACCTGACCAGTGCTTCCAGGCCCGAGAGCCGGCCATCTTCGAGCCGGATGGTCGGCTGATAGACGAGGCGGAGGTCCCCGGCGGAGACCGCCTGCTGGAGGGCCCGCTCCAGCTCGAGCTTCTCGATGGCCAGGATACGGACGTCCTCGCTGAACACCTCGACCCGGTTGCGGCCCGAGTCCTTGGCCCGGTACATCGCCGCGTCGGCGTCGCGCAGCAGCGACGCCGGGTCAACCCACTGGCGGGTGACGACCACTCCGACGCTGGCCGTCACGACCAGGTCCCGGCCCTCCATCGAAATGGGCGTCGACACGGCCCGCCGCACGCGATTGGCCAGTGCCAGTGCCTCGTCGGCGTCGTGCACCTCCGTCAGTACGACGAACTCGTCGCCCCCGAAGCGGGCCACGGTGTCGTCGGCCCGGAGGGTGTCGCACAGCGCTCGCCCGACCGCCACGAGGACGGCGTCGCCGGCGGAGTGGTCCATCCCGTCGTTGATCAGCTTGAAGCGGTCGAGGTCCACGAACATCACGGCAACCGTCGTTTGGCGGCGCTCGATCCCGGTGAGGGCCAGCTGCAGACGATCGACGAACAGCGCCCGGTTCGGGAGCCCGGTGAGGGTGTCGTGCAGCGCCTGGCGGGCCAGCGTCTTCTCGGCCTCACGCTCCCGTTCGACGAGCGCGCACCGCTCGATGGCAAGGCCGATGAGGTCACCGAGCTCGACGAGAAGGCGTAGCTCGTCACGACCGAAGAAGGGCACGTACGGGCTGGTCCAGACGACGAGGCTGCCGCCGTCGCCGAAGCGGAGCTGGACCCGCGCGTCCCCGTCAGCTGAATCGGGAACGACACCGTGGCTGGCGATCGCGTTGCCGTCGGCGTCGAGGACCGCGGCCGCCGAGGCACCGACGTAGTCGGCGACGTGGGGCAGCAGGCCGCCCGCGACCTCGCGCGCCGAGGTGGCCCGCACGAGGTCGGCCATCGCCTCCTGGAGCCCTTCGTTGTGAGTGCGCCGCCACCGCAGTCTCAGCATGGGAGGCGGAACGAACCCGAGGCAGAACGCCCCGGCCATGAGAACGGTGACGGTGGCGGTCAGCATGGCGACCCATGGGGTGGCATTCAGCCCGGCGGCCCCCACAATGACCTGGACGTTGAGTCCGGCGGCGGCGGCCGCCAGCAGCCGCATGCGCCGGCGGGCCGTCTCTCCCTGACCCCGGCCCGCTCGCCACATGCGGACGGCGACGAAGGTGAAGAGGAAAGCCCACTGGAGCGAGACGAGCAGCCGGAAGGCGGCGAAACCCGGAGGCGGCGGGAAACCCCTGAGCGGGAAGTAGTCCAGCAGCGAAGTGGCGACCAGCGCCGCCACGGTGAGACCGCCGGCCATCAGGCGAATCCACCGGACCGGCCAGTCAAACGCCGCTGCGAATCGGTAGAAGGCGTAGGGCACTGCGAGCAAGACGCCAACGAGAGCCTTCAGGAGCACCTGGTCCGGGGTGATCCAGCCGAGCCTGAGGGCCTTGCCGGCCAGGCCGATGCCGGCCAGCAGCAGGAAGCTAATGGCGGCCCATCCCGCCCCTTTGGTACGGCTGCGGCGCCACTGCCACAAGGCGAGCACCGCCAGGATGACGAACTCCACCAGCGCCACATTGCCCAACGTCCTGGTGAACTCGATCACGCAGGAGCCTCCGTCCTCCAAGCCCGCGTAAGTTGCCGCCCGCTCACCCATTGTCGGGTTGCCGACTTCCCGAAGACATGGCCCGTCGTGACCATTTCCCCGTAGTCCGGGGACTAGTCACCGCCGACTCAGTTCGGTTGAGGTGGACGGGCAGCGGGCGGCGGGGCTGAGGCGGGATCGGAGGGCCAGGCGTGCTTCGGGTAGCGGCCGGCCATGTCTTTGCGGACGTCGGCCCAGGATCCTTTCCAGAAGCCCGGGAGGTCTGCTGTGACCTGGATCGGGCGGCCGGCCGGCGACAGGAGCGACAGCACAACGGGTATTCCGCCGACGGTGGGGTGGGTGGTGGTCCCGAAGGCGTCCTGCACCCGGACCTCGGCCGAGGGATGTTCTCCGCTGTAGTCGACAGGGGCTTGCCGCCCGCCGGCGAAGCTGACGGTCGGCGGGGCGAGCCTGTCGAGTTCTGCAACGCGGTGTCCCAGCAGGTTGCGGAGCACCCGGGTCATGTCGATGGCTTCGAGATCGGCTCGCCCGGTCGCCCTGACCAGCAGGGGAACGAGCCAATCGTCGAGTGAGCGCAGCAGCGCGGCGTCCGACAAGTCGGGCCACTCCCCCGGTGCCGGTGCCGCGTCGGGGGCGCGACCGGCGAAGGCGATGCGCGCTTGCAGGCTCCTGCTGGCATCGCTCCAGTGCAGCATTCCGAGCTTCGTGGCTCGGACCCGGGCGAGCAGAGCAGCGGTCGTTGCGGCGCCCGGCTCAGCGGGGCCTTCGGATTCGCCGAGGACCAGGTTGTCGAGGCGGCGTTCGACTCGAGCGCGGAGGTCGTCCCGGGTCGGATCCCACGACAGTGTGGCGATCCGTTCGACCGTCGCACCGGTGGCGACGGCCACTGCTTCGACGTCGGGTGCATCCAGGGCTGCCGCAATCCGAATACGGCTGTCCTTGCCGGAGGCGGCAGAGCTCCGACCGGCGGCGTCGAGTTCGGCCACCACGAGGAAGGCCTCGCCGGCCAGCGGATCGTCGGCCGCGAGCCATGCCCCGCCCCCGCCCCGCATCCGGAACCGTCCTCCTCCCCGGGCCTCGGCGATGCGGTCGGGATAGGCCAATGCGAGCACGGGACCGGGGTCGCCGGCCCCGCCCCGCACTCGCCCGAATCCGCCCCCGCCGTCTCCGATTGCAGCGACGCCGACGCGGCGCGCCAGCTCCGATGCTCGGCGACGCGATGAGGCCACTGCGCCACCGTCGGCTTGGGGGTGACGAGCGTCGCGGTCGAGGAGGAGACGAAGGCGGGTGGCGACATCCGTTTCGATTTCGTCCGGGCGGCCTCGAAGAACGTCACGTTCCTCGAGGAGGGCGGCCAGCGCACACGCCGTCGCTCCCCGACCGGCGGCGACGGCGCCGGTCACCATGCGGGCCAGGCGGGGGTGCAGGGGTAACTCGGCCATCTCCCGTCCGGCGGCGGTGGGGCGGCCGTCGATGTCGAAGGCGCCGAGGAAGGTGAGGAGGCGACGGCCCTCCTCCAGGGCCCTGGGGGGTGGTGGGTCGAGGAACGGGAGCGATGCCGTCTCGCTGCCCCACACCGCCAGTTCGAGGGCCAGACCGGCAAGGTCGGCGGAGACGATCTCCGGGGTGGGAAACGGCCGGCGGGCCGCATGCTCCAGCTTTGACCACAGGCGGTAGGTCACGCCGGGCTCCGTGCGCCCGGCCCGCCCGGCTCGCTGGTCGGCGGAAGCCTTGGTGATACCCACCGTCTCGAGACGGGTGAGCCCGCTGCGGGAGTCGTACCGCGGGGTGCGATGCCAGCCGCTGTCGACGACGACGCGAACGCCGTCGACCGTGAGGCTCGTCTCGGCGATGTCGGTCGACAGAACGACCCGTCGCCGGCCAGGCGGCGACGGTGCCAGCGCCGCATCCTGATCGGCGATCGGCAGCGCGCCGTAGAGCGGGCGAATGTCGACACCATCGGGCAGACCCGAGCCGGGCTCGGTCAGCGCCGTTTCGACGCGTCTGATGTCCCCCGCGCCAGGCAGGAACACGAGAAGGTCGCCGGTCTCCTCGCGCAATGCCCGGAGCACCGCAGCCGTTGCCGCCGGCACGACCTGTGCACCCGGCCGTGGCGGTGGGGCCGGCCGGCCCTTGTACCCGGCCTTCCGGACCGGCGGGGCCGGAGGGGCGAACCGGATGTCGACCGGCCATGCCCGCCCTTCACTGGCGATGATGGGTGCCGGACCTGTCGCCCCGCCCAGCAGCGCGGCGATGCGGGTCGTGTCGAGCGTGGCGGACATCACCAGGAGACGAAGATCGGGCCGGAATGCGGGGCGGGCGTCGAGGGTCAATGCCAAAGCCAGGTCGGCATGGAGGTTGCGTTCGTGGAACTCGTCGAAGATGACGAGCCCAACGCCGGGGAGCGACGGATCCTGTTGCAGGCGGCGGGTGAGGATGCCTTCGGTGACGACCTCGATGCGGGTGACCGGGCCGGTGCGGCGCTCATCGCGGGTGCGGTAGCCGGCGGTCCCGCCGACCTCTTCGCCGAGCAGCGATGCCATCCGGCGGGCGGCGGCGCGGGTGGCCAGGCGGCGGGGTTCGAGCATCACCATCCGTCCGCCGCGAAGCCACGACTCGTCGAGCAACCGCAGCGGCACGACCGTCGTCTTGCCTGCCCCCGGCGGGGCTTGCAGCACTGCTTGCCCGTCCTCGGCCAGCGCCTGGCGCAGCGCGGCAATCGAGTCCTCGACTGGCAATCCCGTCGGGGGGATCACGTCAGCGCCGCGATCAAGACTCCGGGAGCGGGCGGCGGGTGCGGGCGGCCAGCCAGGCGACGAGACCGACGGGCGGGAGGCAGAGAACCAGGAGGCCGTAGCGCCAGCCGGTCTCGCCCCGGGCGTCCATGTCGCGGGCGACGCGGACCGCCAGCATGCAGACCAGCGGGACACCGAAGAACAGCAGCAGGAACACGAGGACGGCAATCATCGAACTGCGCCGCTCATTTCAGTGTGGAGATGAACTCGGCGACGGCTGCGCCGATCGCGTCACCCGAGTCTTCCTGGACGAAGTGCAGCCCGGGGACGGTGACCTCGGTCTGGTTCGGCCAGGAACGGCAGAACTCCCGCTGCTTCCCGACCAGGATCGAGCCCGGCTCGGCATTGACGAAGAGCTTCGGTGGAGAGTCCTCGCTACTGAGCCAGTGGCCATAGGCCGCGACCTCGGCCACGACCTCGGCCGGCTCACCCTCGATCGGGATCTGGCGGGGCCACGTCAGGGTCGGCCGCCGGCCCTCCCCCGGCTGCTCGAAGGGCCGGCGGTAGCAGGCCATGACCTCGTCGGAGAGGGGAGACAGCACCGACAACGGCAGGATCTTCTCGACGAAGTAGTTCCGCTCCAGGATGAGCTCTTCACCCTTCGGGCTCCGGAAGGCCTGGAAGATCCCCTTGGCCTCCTCCGGCCAGTCGTCCCACGTGACCGGGGTGACGATGCTCTCCATGTAGGCGATGCCATCGACGGCATGGGGGTGCCGGGACGCCCAGTCGAATCCCAAGGCCGAGCCCCAGTCGTGTACGACCAGCACGATCCGCCCGGCGGCGGTCAGGCCGAGGCCGAGGAGCAGGCCGTCGAGAAACCGGCGGTGCTCGTGGAACGTGTACCGCTGAGGGCCGGAATCCGGGAGCTTGTCGGAGTCGCCCATGCCGATGAGGTCGGGAGCGATGCAGCGCCCCAGGCCTTCCAGGTGGGGGATGACGTCGCGCCACAAGAAGCTCGAGGTCGGGTTGCCGTGGAGGAGCAGGATCGTGCGACCGCTCTCATGCCCGCCCGGCGCGGTGTCGAGGTAGGCCATGTGGTGGTCGAAGACAGAGGCGAAGTGCTTCTCCACGTCGCTCCCTCCTAGAGGACGATCTCGGCCAGAGCCCGGAGCAGGACGGGCGGGCCGGTCACCAACAGCGTCGTCACGACTCCTTCTTTCCAGGCGGCGAGGTCATCACGAATTTTCTCCGGTGGCCCGATGAGAGCCATTGCCTCGACCATCTCCGTGGGGACGGCGGCGATGGCGTCCTTTTTGTTGCCCGCAAGGTAGAGCTCCTGGATCTTCGTGGCCTCGGCCTCGAAGCCGGCCCGGGCGATCGCATCGAAGTGGAAATTGGCACCACGGGCGCCCATGCCGCCTGCGTAGAGCGCCAGATGCGGGCGGATCATGTCGGCGGCCGCTTCAACATCGGGATTGATGACGGCCGGCGTCAGACACACCACTTCGAAATTCTCGGCTGGTGACTGTTCCGATGAGCGCTTGGCGAAGCCCTCGGCCAGGCGTTCCCGATACCAGGCGTCGTCTTTCGGGGAATAAAGCATCGCCACCCAGCCGTCAGCGATCTCGCCCGCCAGGGCGATGTTCTTCGGCCCCTCGGCGCCGAGGTAGATCGGGATGTCGCTGCGGCGGGGATGGATCGTCGACTTGAGCGCCTTGCCGAGCCCGGTCCCTCCCTCGTACGGCAGCGTGTAGTGGTCACCGGAGAACGCCACTGGTTCGCGGGCGATCGTCTTTCGCAGGATGTCGATGTACTCCCGGCTGCGGGCCAGGGGCTTGGGGTATGACTGGCCGTACCAGCCTTCCACCACCTGGGGACCCGAGGCGCCGACACCGAGGAGGACCCGGCCCTCCGACAGATGGTCGAGCGTCATGGCCGCCATGCCGAGGGCTGTGGGCGTGCGGGCCGGCATCTGGCAGATGCCCGTCCCCAGCTTGATGCGGCTGGTGTGCGACCCGAACCAGGCGAGCGGGGTGAGCGCGTCGGAGCCGTAGGCCTCGGCCGTCCACACCGAGTCGTAGCCGAGGCGCTCAGCCTCCAGCACCATGTCGAGCATTCCGGGGGGCGGACCCGCCGACCAGTAACCCATGCCGAGCCCGAGCTTCATGGCCCTGAACCGTACGACTTATCCGGCCCAGGATGCACAACCTGGCCACCGAGACGTGAAGACGGCCCAGTCGGTTCAGCTGCCCGACCACGACGGGCCACCGGGCCCGTGTTATGCCCTATCTGGCCGTCACTTCGTCGCCGGAGCAACCCGTCTGAGAACGAGGCACTTCCAGTGCGCTCAGTCCTCGTAGCCGAAGAGCCCCGCTGCCCTGGGGAGCACGCCTCCCCGGCCGGGCGAACACCAGATGCTGGAGGCCCCGTCAGGGTAGGAGGGCGAAGGCGATCTGGTTGCCGTCGGGTGACCAGACGAGGGAGGTCA
The DNA here is from genome assembly GCA_025923175.1 of Acidimicrobiia bacterium. Taxonomy (GTDB): domain Bacteria; phylum Actinomycetota; class Acidimicrobiia; order IMCC26256; family BP-133; genus BP-133. The sequence goes on along the minus strand of JAICGL010000076.1, from coordinate 2,093 downwards.
TCGGGCGCGACGTGGACAGGAGTACGCGCCGCCCGCGGCCGTCAGGGGCTTCGACGACGAGGTCGCCCGTCCCGCTGTCGAAGCCCGCGATGAGGTCGCCTCGGGGCGACCAGACGGGGCGGCCGAGCGACGGGTCGACGACGACCAGTGCTCCCGTGTCGACGGACCAGACCGCGGTCGCTTCCCGGCCATCGCGCAGCAGCGGGCAGAGGAGCCGCTTCCCGTCAGGGGACCAGCGGGGGTCCCGGTTGGGCGCGACGCCGTTTTCAGCGCAGACCGGACGTGACGAGCCAGCGGCGAGGTCGACGAGCAGCGCCTGGGTGGGTTCGTCGGACCGGCCCCACTGCGTCACCACTACCGTGCTGCCGTCCGGGGAGGGGATGAGCCGGCCCCGGCCCAGCGGCGCCGAGAAGACCCTACGCAGATCGCTTCCGTCGGAGTCGACGACCCAGACACCGCCCGAGTCGAGGACGACGAGACGCCCATCAGATAGCCACGCCTCGTTGTAGGCGTCGCCGGTGGGAATCGGAATGAGACGGCGCGGTGTCGTGCCGTCGATCCGGACGATGACAAGGTGCTCGTGGTGGGGCTCCGTCAAATCCTCGTTCACGGCGACTGCCAACTGCTGGGAGTCCGGCGACCACGACGGCGTCCCGTGTTCCTGGTGGGGACGGCCGGGAACACGGTTTGGGTCGAGGGCCTCGAGTCGGATGATCTGACCGGTTTGCGGCGAGGTGATGCTTGGCCCGCCCAGGCTGGCGATCCATTCGCCGTCCGGTGACCAGGAGAGTTCACTAAAACTCGTTGACAGCCTCCGAAGGTTCCGGCCATCGACGCCGACGGTGTAGGCCCCGTACGTTTCGGCGCCCGCTGGCGCAGGATCGAACCCGGACACCGTCCATAGCTGACCGGTTGTCGTCCTGCCCTCCCAGACCCTTTCAGGATCCTTCGGCTTCGTGCCCATCGGCCCGGGCCAGCGCGACAAGGGTCCGCTTGTGGTGGTCGTCGGCGCCGGCTTGGTCGTCGTGGTTGGCGGCCGTCGGGTGGCGGAGGTTGTGGTCGGAACAGCGGATGGGCGCGTCGACGACGTCGACGACGCTGGCGCCACCTCCCCCGAGGTCGACGACGTAGACGTGACGGTGTCGTCGACGGGAGGCGCGGAGACCCCGCCTCGGCTCTCGGTGGCGACTTCGACGGAGTCGGCGGCGGGTTCGGGCGGCGCCACCATCACCAGGCCACCCAGGACACCGAGCGCGGCAATTGCCGCGATCGCGCGACGAGGACCAGGGGGCATGGCCTCTCTTTCGCCATCGACGGTCGGTCTTCCTCGGACCGAAGCTTCCTTAGGGGCGCAATCTGGTCAGGAGCCGTCGCCTCTTGGCGTACTCGAGTCGCACCGATCGAACACTTCGGGGCGGCGCACCGGCTACAAGGACTCGACCTCTGGCAGGCCAGCTAGTCGCCTGACGATCGCTTCCCCAGTGGACGTGCCCGACCAATGACGCGAGATCGCGGCTGGTCCGGCAGCCCGGACGACGCTCCGCAAAGCGAGGGCGATCACAACCACATCGTCGGTGTAGCCCAATACCGGGATGAAGTCGGGAACGATATCGATAGGGAACGCCAAGTAGCCCGTGAGATAACCCAATCGGCGGCGCACCTTTCCGGGCACCGTCGGGTCGGAACGCATCGCTCGGATCAGGCGAACGATGTCGGGCACGAGTCCCTTCGCCTCCCGAAGATCCATCCCCCTTGGCCCCCACACCAGAAGCAGGACGAGGAAGGCGACCCACGTCATGGCCAGCGAGCCAACCAACCCGATTGCGATCTGCACAACCTCTGACACGATGCAGATACTGCCCGGCCTGCGAACCGGTAGCGACCCCGAAGCGTCGGCAGGAACCGGCTCGAACCGTCTGAGGTCGGCACCTTGTGCGTGGTCGTGCCTTCCATTTGGCGACGCGGGCATCTCCGGGCAACAATCACCGTGACGGCGATGGGGCTCGCCATAACCGCAGCCTGTGCTGCTGATAGCTCCTACCTACGTTGATCGGCCTTCAGCGGAGGAGGAGCGATGCGCACCATGTGGATCG
>JAICGL010000075.1 GCA_025923175.1 Acidimicrobiia bacterium | reverse complement strand
GGAGCGTGATGTGAGGACATTCAAGCGACTAGCGATCACAGCGGTCGCCTGCGCTACGGCGTTCGGCGTCTCTGTTGTTCCGAGCTTCGCCTCAAGCCATCGAGAGGCGCCGCTCATCGCCGGCGAGCCGCAGCTCGACAACACCGACCTGTACGCCTTCGTCAGCCCGGACAAGCCTGACACGGTGACGATCATCGCCAACTGGATCCCGATCCAGGAGCCGACGGGCGGCCCGAATTTCTACCCGTTCTCGAACAACGCCAAGCACAACGTTCATATCGACAACAACCACGACGCCAAGGTGGACCTCACCTATCAGTGGCGGTTCAAGAGCAGCTACCGGGACCCGAGCTCGTTTCTCTACAACACCGGCCCGGTTAACAGCCTCAACGACGCAACGCTGAACTTCCAGCAGACGTACACGCTGACCCGTATCGACATGACCAAGAACCCGCCGGAGTCGCAAACACTGCTGACCGACGCCAAGGTCGCGCCCTCGCATGTGGGGGCCGCCTCCATGCCGAACTACCAGGCGCTGCGCAACGAGGCGATCGCCACCTACGGCAATGGCGCTAAGTCGTTTGCCGGTCAAGCCGACGACCCGTTCTTCCTCGACCTGCGGGTCTTCGACCTGTTGTACGGCACGAACCTGAAGGAAGCCGGCAACGACACGCTTGACAACTCCAACGTCAACGCTATCGCCCTCCAGGTGCCGAAGAACGACCTGGCCCTGGGAGCCGACGCCGGCGCGAACCCGATCGTCGGGATCTACACCGATACCGAGGCTCCGGCGGTTACGACCCGGAATCCCGACGGGACCCGGGCCCTGTCCGAGAACTTCGTCCACGTGTCCCGGCTGGGCAACCCCCTCGTCAACGAGGTGGTCATTGACGTGGCCCGCAAGGACAAGTTCAACGCGTCGGCGCCGGCCAACGACGGCGAGTACCTGGAGCGGGTGACGAAGCCGCTCGTGCCCAAGCTGATCGAGTCGATCTACAAGATCAAGGCGCCGGCCGAGCCCCGCAATGACCTCGTGTCGGTGTTCCTCACCGGTGTGGAAGGACTGAACAAGCCGGCCAATGGCACGCCCAGCGAGCTGCTGCGGCTGAACATGTCGATCGCTCCGTCCGCCAATCCGAAGCGCCTCGCCGTGCTCGAGAAGGACATCGCCGGCTTCCCCAACGGCCGCCGTCTGACCGACGACGTCGTTGACATCGGCCTGCAGGTCCTGATGGGCGAGCTCGTCGGAACCCCGAACGACCTCGGTGACGGCGTCGACGTCAACGATGTGGCCTTCGCACCGGCGTTCCCCTACGTGGCCCTGCCCCACTCCGGTTCGAGCACCGAACCCAGAGGCACCGCAGCAGCCGGCGGCAACGCCCCGGTTTCCAACGCGGGGACCACCTCCGCTGCCGCCCCCGTCGGTGGTATCCAGACCGGAGCCGGCGGCACGTCCGGAGCCCGGATCCCGCTCCTGCCGTCGGCCCTGGCGTTCAGCGGGGCGGCGCTGGCCAGCTGGGGAGCCCTGTCGCGACGCCGGAGCCTCCGGCCGCTGACGATCACCGCCGACTGAGAACAGGAGACCGCAGCCCATGAGTGACCGCCCGATCACAGCCCGGCTCGTCACCACAGTCGGGATCTCCATCGCGGGGTTGCTCGGGCTGGGGCTTACGGTGCCGCTCCTGGCGGGGAGAGCAGGCTCTCCCCGCCAGGGCGGGCCGGACGTCATCGCCACGGCCGATACCGCGGCCAGCACCGCCCCGGCAGCGGCGATCCCGTCGCCGCCATCTCCGGCGCCGGCTGACTCTCGCCCCACGGCCGGGGACGGGGCTCGGCCCATCGTCTCGCCGTCGCAGCACCGCACGCCGGCCCGGCCGGCTCCGGTTGTCGGCCGAGGGGCGCGCAACTCCCTGGCCGAGGCGTGGATAGCGGCCGGTGCTCGCGGCATCGACCCGGACGCCACCCCAGCGCCGGCGCCGATCGCCGGCCGGGGCGGGCCGGCACCCGTGCGCATCGAGATCGCAACCGTCAAGGTCTCCGCTCCGGTCGACCCGGCGGGCAAGAACGGCGACGGGACGCTGGAGGTCCCGACGGACTTCGCCCGCACCAGCTACTACACCGGCCGTCCGGTGCCCGGCGACCGCGGTCCGGCCGTCATCATCGGCCATGTCGATGGTCGGCGAGGGCCTGCGGTCTTCCACCGCCTCCGCGAACTACGCCCGGGGAACGAGGTGCGCATTCACCGGGCCGACGGATCCGTCATCACGTTCATGGTCGAACGCTCCAAGCAGGTACCCAAGAACGCCTTTCCGACCGACGAGGTCTATGGCCCCACCCCCGATCCCACGCTGAGGCTCATCACCTGCGGCGGAAGTTTCGACCGTCGCACCGGTCACTACCGCGACAACACCATCGTCTTCCTGCGCCTGAAAGGCTGACCATGGAGCTCGCCTCGCTGCCTGTGCGCCACTCCCGCCAGCCGGCCTCCTGGGCGCTGGCTGGATTCGGCATCGGCGCCGTCGTCGGCGCCCTCGTCTGGATGTTCCTGCTCGGCGCGGCGGAACGCCCGGATCTGAGTGACCGCCCTGCAACTGCCACCGACCGTCAGGCCGCCGGTCCGCTGCCCCGTTCGATCCCGGCCCTGCAGGCCCATCTCCAGACGAACCCCGATGACTGGCGGGCCTGGGCAGCACTCGGTCTCGGCTATGTCGACCAGGCGAGGGCCACCGGCAGCCCGTCGCTGTATCCCAAGGCCGACGGCGCCTTCGAGCGTTCCCTCTCGCTGCGGCCCGACGGCAACGTCGGAGCCCTCGCTGGACGGGGCGCTTTGGCCAATGCGCGGCACGACTTCGCCGCTGGCCTGAAGCTCGCCGACGAGGCGCAGGCGCTCGACCGCTCTGATCCCCACGCGGCCGCTGCCCGCGGCGACGCGCTGGTCGAGCTCGGCCGCTACGACGACGCATTCGCTTCCTTCCAGCACCTCGTCGACCTCGCCCCCGGGCTCGCCTCCTACACCCGGGCGGCCTACGCCCTTGAGCTCCAAGGCGACATCCCGGGTGCCACGCGCACCCTGCAACTGGCCTTGAGAGACGCGTTCACACCGCACGACGTGGCGTTCGCCAACTTCTCCCTCGGAGATCTCGCCTGGAACCACGGCGACTTTTCCGGGGCCCGCCGGTATTACACGGCGGCCGCCAGCGCCGACCCCGACGCCGTGGGACCAAAAGCCGGTCTTGCCCGTCTCCACGCTGCGAGCGGAGCGCCGGGTGACGCCGTCGCCGCCTGGCGGGACGTGGTCGAGCGGGCTCCGCTCCCCGAGTACGTTGCTGAGCTCGTCAACCTCTACCGGGTGACGGGACGCCGACCCGAAGCTCAGGCGCAGCTGGAGCTGCTCGGTGCCCAGCGGGCCCTCCTGACCGCCAACGGCGTGAACGGCGACCTCGAGCTGGCCCTGTTCTCGGCCGATCACCGCGTCGACCTCGACCAGGGACTGGCCGCCGCCCAGGCCGAATGGACCCGACGCCCGAGCATCCATGCCGCCGACGCCCTGGCCTGGCAGCTGCACGCCCACGGCCGCCCCGCCGAAGCTTTGCCCTTGGCCGACCAAGCCCTCCGGCTGGGCACTTCGAACGCCCTGTTCTATTTTCACCGGGGCATGATCAAGCACGCGCTGGGCGAGACCGCGGGTGTCCGCCAGGACCTCAGCCGGGCTCTGGCCATCAACCCGCACTTCTCGACGATCCACGCTCCGGCCGCCGCCGAGACCCTTGCCGGGCTCGACACCGGAGCCCGACGGTGATCGGCCGCCGCCTACTGGCCAGTGCCGCGCTGACGGTCGGGTTACTGGCTCTGCTGCCCGCCACTCCGGCGTCAGCCCACCCGCTGGGCAACTTCACCGTCAACCAGCATGCCGGCCTTCGTCTCTCGCCCGACCGGGTGACGGTCCAGCTGGTCGTCGACATGGCGGAGATCCCGGCGTTCCAAACGCGGTCGGAGATCGATGCAGATCGCGACAAGGCGGTGTCGCCCGAGGAGGCGGCGGGCTACCGGCAACGGGCCTGCTCCGAACTGGCCGATGGAATCGACCTCCGTCTGGAGGACGAGCCCCTTCCCGTCACCGTTACGTCGTCCGACCTCGGGTTCCCGCCCGGTGAGGCCGGGCTGGCCACGCTGCGCCTCACCTGCGAACTCGACACCCGCTCAACTTGGGAGGGCAGCGCCCGCCTCGATTTCACGAATCGGAACTTCACCAACCGAGTCGGGTGGCGAGAGATCACCGCCGTCGGTCACGGCGTCCGACTGGCCGCCAGCGACGTGCCCACCCGCAGCAGCAGCGACGTCCTCACGAAGTATCCCGGAGACCTGCTGTCGTCTCCCCTCGACCAGCGAGAGGCGCAACTGCAGTTGGTCGCAGCCGCCGATGCCCTCGCTCTCCGAGCCGACGAGTCAGCTACTCCAGTGGACGGCACGGCTGCACCGGTGGGGCGCAGTACTGATGACCTCACCGCCGCGTTCACCGGCCTCGTCGCACAGCATCGGCTCACCCTTGGGTTCGGGCTGCTTGCTCTCGTGGCTGCGATCGCTCTCGGCGCCGTCCACGCCCTCGCCCCCGGTCATGGCAAAACCGTCATGGCCGCCTACCTCGTCGGCGAGCGAGGCTCCCTCCGCCAAGCCGCTCTCCTCGGGCTCACCGTCACGTCGACCCACACCGCTGGCGTCTTGCTGCTCGGCGTTCTCCTGTCGGGCTCCACTGCCCTGGCTCCCGAACGGACGTATCCGTGGCTCGGCCTGGCCAGCGGAGCGCTCCTCGCCGCCGTCGGCCTTAGCCTGTTGGTCCGGGCCTGGCGGCACCGATCCGGAGGGCTCGCGGCCCTTGCCTCAGCACATCACCACGGCCGCGCCCATCATCACGGACCGCATGGTCATCAGCACGACGATCATGACCAAGACGTCGCGCCCCACGCCCATTCCCATCAGGTCCAGCCGCCAGTGAGCCGCAAAGCGCTTATGGTTATGGGCGCCGCCGGAGGGCTGGTGCCCAGCCCCTCCGCCCTCGTCGTTCTGCTCGGCGCAATCGCCCTCGGCCGCACGTGGTTCGGGATCGGCCTCGTCCTCGGCTATGGCGTGGGAATGGCCCTCACACTCGTCGCCGCCGGGTTCCTGATCGTCCGGGCGCGGGCCACGCTCGACCGACGACTCGGCGGCCGAGCCGGAATGGCCCGTCTCACGCGGGCCCTCCCCGTCATGACCGCCTCATTCGTCGTCATTGCCGGCGTCGGCCTCGCCGCCCGCGCCCTCCACCAGATGTGAAGCGTGACCGTGGCTGAGGAATCGCACACCGACGACCGCATCTGGCGGACGATCGAGCAGCACCGCGCCCGCGCTCTGCAACGACTGGATGGCATCGCCGCCAATGCGCTCAACGGCCAGTTCCGCGTGCGACGTCGCAGACTCTCTGACTCGGAGTACAACCTCACCCACATGATTGCCCGCGACCTCACCGCTCTCGGGATGGTGGTCCACGACTCCTCCACCAGCTTGTCGACCGGCGGCGTTTGGCTCACCCCGTGCCCCGAATACCGCGGCGTGATCGTCGCGTGGACCCAGCATGAAGCAAGCGCCGCCGTCCTCGGCCGGCGACTGCATTGTGAACTGCAGCTGAAGACGAATTCCGATCTGGGCGAGGCGCTCCGCATGCTCGGCTACACCGTCAAGGTCTACGGGAGCGGCAGAGCTCACGTCGTCACCACGCCCAGGCCGATCAAAACTGCGGCCCCACCACCGCCCCGGTGACCTCCTCCGACGACGGGATCTGGCGGGCGGTGGCTGACGACCGGACGCGTGCTCTCCAGCGCCTGGACGCTATGGCCTCGACGGCGGTCGGCAAGGCGCTCGGAGCATCCTCCGAGAAGCCGTCGGGCTTGATCGCTTACCTCGCGGAGATGCTGGCGCGCGATCTAACCGCCATCGGACTGATGAGCCACGACCGAACCGAGGACGCCGTCCTGGGAGGCGTATGGCTCGCCATCTCGCCGGACCTCACCGGGGTCGTCCTCTCATGGACGCAGCACGACGCCAGCGTGGCCGTCCTCGGCGTGCCGATGCATGACGAGATCCAACGGCAGATGGGTAGCAGCCTGCACGAGATCCTGCACACCTTGGGGTACCGGTTCTGCTCCTACGGCGCAGGCGAAGCATTCGTCGTGACCGGCTTCCGTCCCCCACTCATCACCGACGACGCGTCGTGGGCTACGTAAGCGGCCGGCGCCGCCACCGCTCGCACCAAACACCCATTTCCGCCCCCGCCCGAGGTTCAGGCCGCCAAACCGTTTTTATGGTGCCGCCCCCGGGTAAAGCCGAGCCTGTCAGGAACGGCGGAGGAGCGGTGGATGGATCGATCATGGTTGTACCTCATGGCGCTGGGCTTCTCGCTGAGCTGGCTCGTTCCGTTGGTCGGCGTGGTTCTGATGGTTTTCGGCGCCCTGATGACGGCCATCGCCCAGGAGCGAACCCTCATTTCCGAGTTGGCGGGTACGACCGATCGCTTCGACGAGAAGCCCCGGGAGCGCCCGGCCGGCGGCTAGGAGCGCTGCGAGCCCGGCGTTGCTCCAGCCTTAAATCGGGAAAAGCCAGCAGGAGAGCCGCGTGTCGGCGCGGAACTACCGCGGCGACAGAAACGGGCCGATTTCACTCACGCGGTCCGTGACCCGGTGCCTGGCTTGGCGGCTGTAACGGCAGCGCTCGGCCGACAGAATCAGGGAGTTCGCCGTCATGCGCTCCGGACACCGTCGCGCGTTCGTGCTTTCCGCCCGCCGCATCGCCGTCGTGCTCGCGACCCTTGGTGGCCTCGCGCCCGGTGTCATCGGGACTGGCACGGCTGGAGCGGCGACTGCGGAGGTCGCCGTCGTCGGCAGCTCCTTGAGCGAGTCACCGGACGGGCGGTCCAGCGTGAGCCTCGCACGTCCGGAGGGTACGCAGTCCGGGCACGTCCTGGTGGCCGCCGTGGCGGTCAACGGCAACCCCGCGGCCGTCGTTACCCCGGCCGGCTGGACCCGGGTACGCGATGACAGGGCGGAGAACCGGGTCGGCCAGACGATCTTCGTCCGGGTGGTCTCCGCCTCTGATCCGGCGACCTACGGCTTCGCCATCTCCGGGAAAATGCAGGTGGCGGCGGGTCTCACGGGCTACTCCGGAGTCGAGACGGCGAACCCCGTCGAGGCGCACGGTGCCCTGGTCAACAACGGGGTTTCGGTTACGGCGCCCTCACTCCCCCTCTCCACCGCCGGCGGCCGCCTCCTCAACCTGACCGCCGCCAATACCGACGGGGCGGTCACCCCGCCGTCCGGGATGAACGAGCACTTTGAGGCCAACTCCCCCCACCCGAAGAACGACAAGGACGTGCTGGTCGCGCTGGCCGATGAGCCGGTCACCACCGGCGGCCCCACCGGCACCCGGATCGCGACCCTCACCCGGGCCGGCCGGGCCATCGGTGTCGCGGTCGTGCTCCGTCCCGCAGGCTCGCTGCCGCCGCCACCGCTCGACACGACCCCGCCGGAGACGACCATCGACTCCGGCCCGTCCGGCACCGTCAACACCGGTTCGGCCACCTTCACCTTCTCGGCCAACGAACCGGTCCAGACCTTCCGCTGCCGCCTCGACGGCGCAGCTGCCACCGACTGCTCGTCGCCCAAGACCTACTCCGGTCTCACCAACGGCACATACACCTTTGAAGTGGCCGCCGTCGACGTCGCCGGCAACACCGACCAGACCGCCGCCAGCCGCACCTGGACGGTCCAGCTCCCGGTGAGCGGCGACGCCGTCCTCGTCGGCGCCGGGGACATCGCCTCGTGCAGCAACGACAACGACGAGGCGACCGCCCGGCTGGTTGACGGGGTGGTGGCCCAGCACCCGCAGGCCCGGGTCTTCACCATCGGAGACAACGTCTACGACAACGGCACGACCGCCGAGTTCAACAACTGCTACGGCCCGACGTGGGGCCGGCACAAGGCCCGCACCCGTCCGGCGATCGGCAACCACGAGTATGGAACAGCTGGCGCGGCCGGCTACTTCGGCTACTTCGGCGCCGCGGCCGGCCCGGCCGGGCAGGGGTACTACGACTACATGGAAGGCGGCTGGCACGTCGTCGTCCTCAACAGCGAGTGCAGCATGGTTGGCGGTTGTCATGCCGGCTCCGCCCAGGAACAGTGGCTCCGGGCCCGGCTGGCCGACGTTGCCGCAGAGTGCACCGTGGCCATGTGGCACCGGCCCCGCTTCAGTTCGGGGAGTGTCCACGGCTCCGACCCGACGACCACGGCGTTGTGGCAGGCCCTCTACGACGACGGCGCCGAGCTTGTCCTGACCGGCCACGACCACATCTACGAGCGGTTCGCGCCCCAGGATCCCACGGGGCTGCTTGACACCACCCATGGGATCCGCCAGATCACCGCCGGCCTGGGCGGTCGCAGCCGCTATGGGCTCACCAACGCCGCGCCCAACAGCGTCGTGCGCTACGCCGCGAACTACGGCGTCCTCAAACTCACCCTGCGGGACGGGAGTTACGACTTCGAGATGCTCCGGGTCGGCGACGCCGCAGTCATCGACTCCGACACGGTCGGCTGCCATGGCGCACCAACACCTCCGCCGCCGCCCCCGCCGCCCGTGCCGGGGACCATCAGCGAAATCGGCAGCAACATCAGCCAGTCCTCAACTGCCCGGGGGAGCATCAGCCTCGCCCGTCCGGCAGGCGTTGGGGCGGGCCATGTGATGGTGGCCCAGATCGTTTCCAACGACGACGATCCCGGCTTCGTCGCCCCGTCGGGCTGGACGCTGGTGAGCGACCGCAGCATCACCAACGCCGTTCGGCAGGCCGTGTACTACCGGGTTGCCACTTCCTCGGATCCGACGTTGTACACCTGGAATCTTGACGTCAGCACAACCCGGCGCCTGGCCGGCGGGCTGACGGCCTACTCCGGAGTCGACACCGCCAACCCCGTCGACGCCGCCAATGCCGCCGTCCAGCCGACGGCCACTACCGTCCTGGCCGCGCCGTCGTTGAACGCGTCCGTGCCGGGAACGCAGTTGCTGCACCTGGCGGCCGTGAACGCCGAAGGCACCATCACCCCCGCACAGGGCATGGACGAACGCTGGGAGGCCGCATCCCCCAGCGGGAGCAGTGCCCGGGACGCGCTCGCCGCGCTGGCCGACATGGGCCTCGCCTCGGCGGGCGGGACCGGGGTTCGCACGGCCACCGCCAGCCAGCCGGGGCCGAACATCTCAATGGCACTGTTGCTCCGGCCAGCACCCGGTTAGCCCTCCGCGCGCCGAGCGATCGCCCGATTCAGGGACCCAGCGGCGGGGTAGTTCGCCGCTCGATGCCTCACGCACGCGGCCCGATGTCCGCCTTCCTGCTCGATCGTCTGCAACGACCGGTCAGCGCGCTTCCGGAACCCCCGCAACCCGGTGACGACCCGCTCTCGGGCGACGACACCCAGCTCTTCCTCTACCTCTGCTACGAGTTGCATTACCGCGGCCTTCCGGGCGTCGACGAAGGCTGGGAATGGGAGCCGACGCTCCTGGCCGCTCGCTCCCGGGCGGAACGGGAATTCATGGCTTCGATCCGGGAAGTCGCCGGCCCACCGGTGGAACCGGAGTCGTGCGTCACGGACGAGCTCTGGGCACTGACCACCGGCCACGGCGGTCCATCCCTGTCTCGCTACATGGCGGAGCACGGAACACTCGAACAGTTCCGGGAATTCGCCACCCACCGTTCCGCCTATCAGCTGAAGGAGGCGGATCCGCACAGCTGGGCGATTCCCCGGCTCGACGGGCGGGCGAAGTCAGCGCTCGTAGAGATCCAGAACGACGAGTACGGCGCCGGCCGGCCCGGGCACTCTCACGCGCAACTGTTCGCCAACACCATGGCCGCCCTCGATCTCGACGCTTCGTACGGAGCGCTGCTTGACCGGATCCCCGGCCCAACGCTCGCCACCGTGAACCTCATTTCCTTCTTCGGGCTGCACCGCCGCTGGCGCGGCGCCCTGGTCGGGCACCTGAGTGCCTTCGAGATGACATCGGTCGAGCCGATGGCACGCTACGCGGCCGCCACCCGGCGCCTCGGCCTTCCGGCCGGCGCGGCCCGGTTCTACGACGTGCATGTGGCCGCCGACGCACATCATCAGGAGGTGGCGGCCACCAGTCTCGCCGGCGGCCTCGCCGCCGCAGAACCCGAACTGGCCGCCGACATCCTCTTCGGCGCCCGGGCGCTCATGGCGGTCGAGGCCCGCTTCACCGAGCAGCTGCTGGGCGCCTGGACCGCTGGTCGGAGTTCGCTGCTGCCGCTCCCATGACCGGTCCGGCAGGTGGTTTCGAGGCCAGCTATATCCTCCCGATCCGGGGGCCGGATGACGCGGCCACCGGTGAACTCACCGACTACCTGGGCTGGCTCGGTCGGCAGGTCGAACTCATCATCGTCGACGGCTCAGAGCCGGCGGTGGCCGATCGGCGGGCTGCACGCTGGGCTGGCCTGCCGTTGCGTCACACCCGACCGGATCCACACCGCAATGGGTTGAACGGAAAGGTCGCCGGCGTCATCACCGGCGTGCACCTCGCCGGCACCGACCGCATCATCATCGCCGACGAGGATGTCCGCTACGACGCGGAGACCCTCGAGCGGGTCATCCGCCTCCTCGACAGCGCGGATCTCGTCCGGCCCCAGAACTACTTCGACCCATGCCCCTGGCATGCGCAGTGGGACACCGCCCGTACGCTCCTCAACCGGGTCGCCGGCGGCGACTACCCCGGAACGCTCGCCGTGCGCCGGTCGGCGTTCGCCGACGGGTACGACAGTGACGTGCTGTTCGAGAACCTCGAACTGATGCGCACGGTCGCCGCTCGTGGCGGGAGGCTCGTCACTCCACTCGACTGCTACATCCGGCGCCTGCCGCCGACCGCCGCCCACTTCTGGTCG
>JAICGL010000074.1 GCA_025923175.1 Acidimicrobiia bacterium | reverse complement strand
TGCGGCCTCGGGGTCGATCACGGCCTCGGGTTCGATCACGTCAGTTCCTCCTCCGGTGTCGCCCCTTCAGACGAGCGGAAGACGCACCCGGTTCCCACGCTACGAGGAAAAAAGACCGCCGAGGGTGGCCGCGCTGTGCCGCCCCTCCGAATTGGCGTTCCTTTTCCGCTCTATCCCGGTAAACGAACGCCGAAAGGGCTATCGGGAGACCGAGGGGGAGTCGGCGTCGGCCACCAGGAGGCGGGGGGCGCCGGTTCCGTCGGCCGAGGCCGCGTAGATGCTGGGGGCGCCGATGCCGGTGTCGACCGAGTAGGCGACGGTCGCGTTGTCGAGCCACTCGATCTGGTCGTCGACGGTGCGGGTCTCGCTGAGCGCGTGGTCCTTCAGCGTGGTGAGGTCAAGCACGGCCGGCTGCCAGGTGGGGAGGTCGGGGCCGCCGGCGCTCGTCCGCTGCTTGAAGGCAATGCGGGTGCCGTCGGGCGAGAGCGACGGGCACTCCACCCCGTCCCGCAGGACGGTGGCCTTCCTGGCGGCGAAGTCACCCGACACCAGGTAGGTGTGGCCCTGGGTCCCGAGCGTGGCGAAGAAGTGGTTGCTGTCGGCGGGGTCGAAGGTGACGCCCCAGAAGTTGAAGTCGACGTGCTGGATCTGCTTCCCGCCCATCGAGACCGAGAACTGCTCGAGGTCGACGAGGTGGCCGCCGGTGGCCATGTCCCAGACCGACGTGCGGGTGGAGAACGAGCCGGGGGCGTAGGAGTCGCCGGTCACGAACACGGTGGAGGTGCCGTACTTCCCGTCCGGCGACACCCGGGCCCGGCTCGGCACACCGGGCAGCGGGCTGGAGGACCGCTCCTTGAAGTCGGGCCCGAAGAACACGACCTTGTACGGGTTGAGGATGTCGCCCCGGTCGGAGAGGCAGATCCCGTTGCCGGCGGCCATGTAGATCCGGGAGCAGGCCAGGTCGGTGACGGCCCGCTCGCCGTCGGGCGTGGCGGAGGGGACGACCCCTGCGTAACCGGCCTGCCCGGCGGCCATGTCCCGCATCAGGATGTGCGGCTGGCCGAGCAGTTCGGTGGCACTGGGCGCCCCGGCGGCGATGGCACCTTCGGCGTCGAGCGTGCGCTTGCCCTCGCCACGGTTGGCCGCGACGTAGCCGACGGCCACGGCGACGCACACCACGCACAGGGCGATGAAACCGAAGATCCGCCACCGCTGCCCCTCCGGTGCGGACAACTCGGTTTCGGGACCGCCCGGCCGGCGCCGGGTCATCTTTTCCGGGGCGATGGTCATGCGGCCGGCACCTCGTGGCGATTCGACGGGCGGAACAGGATCAGGCAGGCGATGGGAACGACCACCACCAACCCGACGAGGAAGAACGAGACGGCACCGTCGTAGCCCTGCACGGTCACCAGCACCCCGAAGAGGATGGAGGCGACCAGCTTGACGGCGGTGGTGATGGTCGTGAGCCAGGCCAGCCCGCTCGTGCGCGACTCCGCCGGAATGACCGTGCTGGCGATCGCCATGAGCACGCCGTCGGTGGCGGCGTAGTACGTGCCGAGCAGGCCGAGCATCAGGAGGGCCGTGGCCAGGCCGGGCCCGGCGCTGCGCAACACGACGTAGCAACCGATCAGGACGGCGTAGCCGGCGATGAAGATCGGTGCCCGCCCGATGCGGTCGGCGAGGCGGCCGAGGGGGACGGCGAGCAGGAGATAGGCGAGCGCCGTCCCGGTGAAGAGCAGCGGGAACGACGTGGGATCCATGTCGGTCCGGTTCTCGTACGTCAGGTAGATGAAGGCGTCGCTGATCGTCACGAGGCTGAGGAGCCCCCCGACGGCTGCGAGCCGGCGGAAGCCCAGGTTGGCCATCAGGTCCCGCAGGCCGGCGCGGCGGGTGAGCTCGTGCGCTCTGGCTGCGTCGAGTTGCTCGCGGGGCGGATTCCGTACGAAGAAGAAGAGGACGCCGAGGCCGAGCAGGGCCACGCAGAGGCTCACGACGAAGACCGAGTTGTAGTCCCGGCCGGTGTACTTGAGGAGGGCGAAGGCGAGGAGCGGTCCGAGCAGCGCGCCGATGGTGTCGAGCGCCCGATGGACGCCGAACGCTTCCCCCATGTTCTCCGGCCGGCTGCTGAGCGAGATGAGGGCGTCGCGAGGGGCGGTGCGGATGCCCTTGCCGATCCGGTCGACGAGCAGCACGGCGGCCGTGGGGGCGGCGGTCGTGGAGGCCAGCAGGCCGATCTTGCTGGCGGCGGAGAGGGCGTAGCCGGCGCCGGCCACCTCCTTGTGGCGGCGGTGGCGGTCGGCGTGGAGCCCGCCGAAGATCCGCAGGATGGCGCTCGTCCCCTGGTAGATGCCGTCGAAGAGCCCGAAGCTCAGGGCCGACCAGCCCATGATGTTGCGGAGGTAGAGGGGAAGAGCAGCGTTGACCGACTCCGACGAGATGTCGGTCAGCAGGCTGTTGACGCCGAGCAGCTTGACGTTGCGGTCGACCCTGTGACGGCGGCCGCGGCCGCCGCCGGGCGGAGGCGCGCCCGGGCCCTCGGCGTCGGGCCCTGAGGGGCCGTTCGGGCTCCCGGGGGTGTTCGGGGCCGGCCGGTCTCGCACTGAGGAGTACAGAGGGGCCTCCGGGCTTCGGCGGACAGACGTCAGTGTCGGCGGGTTTCAGACCAACCTTGAACGCTGTATCTCTTCGCCGCCCGAACACCGGGTGCCCCCGGTCCCGGACCGCGTCAAAACAGATCTGCGCCAATTGTGGCTGCCCCGTAGTGTCGGCGATCGGACCCCGGCTGCGTAGGGCACAACGGCCAGATCGCGGTCTATGTCCGAATGGGCCGTTTGGGAAGGGATCGGCCCGTCTCCGGAGAGAAGAAGGTGCCGTGAAGGACACGGTGCCGGTGGCTCGATGGCGCGCTCTGGGGTTTGTCGCCCTGAGTGTGGCGTGCCTGTCGCTCGCGGTCGGGTACGTCCTCAACTCCAACTCCCGGCATCGTGCCCTGACGCAGGCGGCAACAGCCTTGACGGCGGCGCCGGAGTCGCTGGCCGCCGTGCAGGCGCAGCCCCATGTGGTGTTCCGCAACCTCTCGACCGCCGCCGAGGCCGGATTCGTGACGTTGACGCCGCTCAGCGCGCCCGGCGGTCTTCGTCAGATCACCGACTACGCCTGCAGCCGGGTCCACATGGCCGCCGGGCACGGTCTGTGCCTGGTCGAAGAGCACGAGGACCCGTTCGCCTCGCCCTTCCGGGCCCGGATCTTCGGAGCCGACTTCCGGACCGAGCACGAGCTGTCCTTGTCCGGCCTGCCCAGCCGGGCGAGGGTCTCGCCCGACGGCCGGCTCGGCGCCTCGACCGTCTTCGTCAACGGCGACTCCTACGCCGTCACCGGCGCCTTCTCCACCCGCACCTCGATCTACGACATGGCGACCGGCACGTCGCTCGGCGACCTCGAGACCTTCACCGCCTTCAAGGACGGCAAGCGGTTCGAGAGCGTCGACTTCAACTACTGGGGAGTGACCTTCGCCCGCCAGTCCGGCCGCTTCTACGCCACGCTGGGGACGGGCGGGCACACGTACCTGGTGGAGGGCGACGTCGCCACCCGCACGGTCAACGTCCTGCGGGACGGGGTGGAGTGCCCCTCCCTCTCGCCCGACGGGACACGGATCGCCTTCAAGCAGAAGGTGCCCGGCGACGGGCCCCTCGAGGTGAAGTGGAGGTTGAGCGTTCTCTCCCTCGACACCCTCGTAGACCACCCGCTGGCCGAGACCCGCAACGTCGACGACCAGGCGGAATGGCTCGACGACGGCAACGTCCTCTACAGCGTGGAGTCCGACATCTACGCCGTGGCGTCGGACGGCACCGGGGCACCCCGCCTCTTCGCCGGCCGAGCAGACTCCCCGGCTGTCCTAGCGGGCGCGACCTCGCCCTGACGCGCGGCGGCGCCCACCGGGAGCGCCGAAGATGATGGCGGCGCCGCCGATGGCGAGGAAGCCGCCGGCGCTGGCCAACGGGATGTGGTCGTCAATGCCGGTCCGGGCGAGGGTGGTCACCGGCGCGGCGGCCTGCGCGCCCGACGCAGGTGCAGTGGCAGGCGCCGGCGCGGACGCAGCAGCGACGGGCTGCCGGGCCTTCGCCGACGCGGCCGGCGATGCCGGGTCCGGCCAGGCCGGAGCCGGGACGGCCACCCCGGCCACAGGGTCGGGGGTGCCCGGGCGGGTGGTGGAAACACCGGTCCCGCCGCGAGCGCCCTCGAAGGCGGTCCGCGCCGGAGGGGTCGATGCCGGCCGAGGCGCCGGCGCCTTCGCCGAGGGCTTCGGGCTCGGAGCGGCCGGAACAGCGGGTGCCGGGGGTGCCGGTACAACCCCACCGGCGACCGGGCCACCGGGGCCGGGCGGGGCCTCGCCGGCGCGCAGCTTGAAACACACCGGGCTCGTGGTCCGGTTGCGGCCGGCCGCGCTGCCCGATCCCACGAGAATGCTCTGCTCGCACACCAGCGACCCTGGCTCCCCGGGGGGCAGGATCAGGCTGACGACCAGACTTCCGTCGTTGCGAGGCGCCGGGATCGACGTGGTGAGGGCTGGGGCGGCGCGGCCGCCGACGCTCACGCAGGTGACGATCTCGCGGATCCCGTCCGACCAGTCGTACGGATCCCAGCCGATCGTTGTCTCGATCGGGTCGCCCGAGGGGCCCGCCCCGGAGACCGGGCCGCCGACGGGGCCGCTCTCGCCGAAGGCGGATCGGCACAAGGTCTCGGGGGACTCCCCGGCGGCGGCGGGATCGACCCCTGCGCCGACCAACGGCCCGAGACCGGTGACGAGGGCGCCGAGGAAGAGATTTCTGATCACGGCTCTGCGGTCCATCCCCAACCCCCCGTGCTGGCCCACCGAGAAGGGGCCCAGTATGGGTCACGCACCGTACTTGCGTCAGCCTCGGTTTACGAAGCGCGCGGGCAGACGGGTCAGGACGCGCGGACAGTGCCGACGGTCACCCCTTACGGCGGTTCAGCAGGGCGACTGTGAGGCGGAGGTCGGCTTCGGCCGGTTGCGTTTGTCGACCATCTTCCACGAGTTCGCCTGCCGGACGGCGTTGATGTCGCAGAGCGGGATCGGCGCCGACGTGGGCTGCACGAGGGGCGACATGAGGTCGCCGTCCCAGTTGGCGTGGCCCAGCCCGAGTGCGTGGCCGATCTCGTGCTTGGCGATCTGCTCGATCGCTCCGGCGTGCACCGGCTGCGGGCCGCCGTCGATACCGATCTCGACCCGCGTGACCATGCGCTTGCTGTTCAGGTAGGTGGTGGTGAGGCCCTGGGCGCCCGTGGCGTGCGTGCTCTCACCGCCGTCGGCGGTGCCCGGACCGTAGACGATGGCGATGTCGGCCTTCGTGGAACGCCGCTTGCCGTTGGGTGGAACCTCCGTCAAGACGAGCTCGGGCAAGGCCTCGTCCCATTCGTGGACGGCTTTGCGCACGATCGACAGGGCCGTGGGGTCGTCACCGCTGACGGAGTAGGTGAGTTCGCCGTCCTTCAGTCGGCTGCCCCAGGCGCAGCAGATACCCACAGCTTTCTGCTCGCCTTCGGCACGGGCCGGTCCGCCCGTCAACGACAAGCCTGCCGCCCCCACGACCGTGACCAGCACTGTGCTCAGCCATGGTCGGATCGACGAGTGCCGCCCGCACTTCATCGGCTTCTCCAGAGACTCCTAGGACCCTGGCACCATAGACCACAATTGTTGTGTTACGCCACAGCGGACTCGCAAAGGACAGCGGACGCGCCGAGGGACCGGCCGGAGCCGGTCCCTCGAGCAATGTGGTCAGTCTGTCAGCGTTGGAACTAGTGGGTGGTGCCCACCGGTTGCGGCGGTCCGGCCGGGCCGGCCGGGGCGCTCGCGTGACCTCTCCACGCCGGACCCTCCGGCTCAGACGCCTTTTCGGGGGCCGGAGCAGGAGCTGGAGCGGGCGGCGTGGTCGGGGCAGCGTCAGCCTTCGGCGGAGCCGCAGGCATCGGGTCGGCGGCGGGAGGTGCAGGAGCTGTCTCGGGGGCAGGGGCGGGCGGCGTCGCGGCCGCATTGTCGGGGACGGGGGCAGTCGGCCCAGGGGCCATCGGTGCAGCCGGCGTGTGGTCGGCTGCGGTTATCTGATCGGACTGGGGCCCAGCTTCGTAGCCCCGGTAGTGGCCGTAGTACCCACGGCAGTAGCGGTCGTAGAAGTAGCGGTCGTAGTAGTAGGCGTCGTAGCACTCCCGAGCACGGGAGTCGTAGTAGCCACCCCGGTAGCCGTAGTAGCCGCCGCGGTAGCCGCCGTAGTAGTAGCGGTCGTAGTAGTAGCGATCGCGGTGATGCCGATGTCCGTAGTAGCGGTGATGGCCGCGGTGGTAACCGTGGCGGTGGCGATAGCCATCGTGATGGCCGTAGCCGCCGCGGTCGCCCCGGCCCCGGTTGTGCCGGTAGCGATAGTCGCGAGGCCCGTCATCGTCCCGCTGTGCCGAGAACCGCTTCTGGTCCGACGGACCGCGGTCTTCGGCGAAAGCCGGAGCGGACAGGGTCGCCGCCAACGCACCCGCCACCAGGACGGTCATGACTTTGCGCATGCGTACGCCTCCTTCCTCCGGCGCCCTTCGCCGAAGGCTCGGGTACTCGTTGCACTACCCAACTAATGACAATTCGTCACTAAGCGCTTAAACAATTGCAAAGCGGACAGGTGACGGGAAATTCCTCTTCACAGCGGGCACCCAGGTGGCGTGGTGGCGGGTTCCGGCAGCGCCGTCAGACAGCCGAGCCGTGGCGGCGGGTGACGAGTGCGGCGAGCTCGGCCCGATTGGAGACACCGAGCTTGGCGAAGGCGTGGGCCAGGTGCGTCTTGATGGTCGAGGGGGCGACGAACAGCCGGGCGGCGATATCGGTGTTGCGGAGCCCTTCCGCCACGAGGTCGACCACCTGACGCTCCATCGGGGTGAGCCCGGCCCATCCCGACGACGGGCGCTTGCGATCGCCGCGGCCCCGCTCGGCATAGGCGACGGCCTGGGCGACAGTCAGGGCGCGACCTTCCCCGTATGCGGCTTCGAACGCGTCGGGCTCGAGCGACCGGCGGGCGAGCTCGAGATCGGCGACGGCCACGGTCCGGTTCCACACCGGCAGGACCGAGCCCAGTTCGGCCCCCAGGCTGTCGGCGGCACCGAAGAGCCGCACCGCTTCTTCCCAACTTTCTTCGGCGGCGGCGACGCCGGCTACGGCGACGAGGCTCTGCTGCACGTCGGGCAGGATCCCGGCGTCGGCGCACAACGCCAGGGCCCGATGGACGAGATCGTCGGCGTGGTCCAGCTCGCCGTCGAGCCGGGCCAGCTGCCCGAACTCCCGGAGCGCTATCGCCTCGAAACCCGAATGTCCCTGCTGGCGGCCGTGGGTGAGCAGGTCTTCGGCCAGCTTCCGGGCCCGGTCGCGATCGCCTCCGAAGCGCAACAGACCGACATGCCAGCTGAGGCACAAGCCGATCTGCACGCCGTCGCCGCACTGGACAGCCAACCGGTCTGCTTCGGCCATCGCCGCCTTGGCGCCCTCGGTGTCGCCGCTCTCGGCCAGCACCCAACCCCAGGCGCCCGTCAGCATCGGATCTTCACGCGTTGGCCCCGAAGCCCGAGGCTCCCGTAGGACTGCCTCCAGCACGTCGGCGGCGGCTTCGATCCGGCCTTCGCCCAACTCCACCAACGCCATGGTGAGGTCAGCCATTGATCCGGCAAGGTTCGGATCTCGGACCTCGGTGGCGAGGCGGCGGGCCGCCTCTCCGTGGCGACGGGCGGCGTCGAATCGCCCGACCCGGACTTCACTGAAGCCGAGCACGGCGTCGAACAGAGCTTGCATCTGGCCGGTCCCGCCGTCGAAGAACGCCTTCGCCTCCTCGTGGTACCGGGCGACGAGCTCGTGGTCTTCTGTATGAATGCCCACCACGACGAGGCCCATCCGCACCAATTGGATCGAGTGGAGATCCCCGGCGTCGTCCACCAGCCTCCGCGCCTCTTGAAGGATCTTCTCCCCGGCGGTGGGTCCGGCCATCAGGGCCACAATCCCATGCACCCACATGCCGCGGGCCACGTACAGATCGTCCCCTGCAGCCATGGCCTGTTCAACAACGGCGCCGGTCAGCCCGAGTGTCGGGTGGGGGATTCCCTCGATGAACGCGAACGACGCTCGGGCCCACCAGGCCCGGTACCGCAACGGGGATGCTTCGAACTCGGAGTGAGCGAGGACCCGGTCGAACCAGACGTTCGCCTCTCGGAGCATCCCGCGGGCCATCCAGAGGTTGGCCAACCCGATGAGCAGCGTTATCGCGTCGTCGATCGACCCTCGATCGAGTGCCCATTCGAGGGCCGCCCGGAGGTTGTCGTGCTCGGGCTCTTCGCGGGACAGGAGGTCGTCGTCCGCCTGGAAGGCCCGTGCCGCTTCCTCCGCCAACTGCAGATGGAAGGCTGCATGGGCATCGCGAATAGCCTCGGCCTCTCCCGAGGAGGCGAGCCGGGTCAGGGCGAACTGGCGGATCGTTTCGAGCAGTCGGTAGCGAACGCGAAGCGGTTCGTCGTCTGCCACCACCAGCGACTTGTCGACGAGGGTCGTCAGCAGATCGAGCACCTGCAGCGCTTCGATGGCACCGCCCGCCGCGACGGCCTCGGCCGCATCGAGCGTGAATCCGCCGGTGAACACGGCCAGGCGCTGCAGCATCGTCCGCTCGTCGTCGCCGAGCAGGTCGTAGCTCCACTCCACCGAGGCAGCGAGGGTCTGTTGACGGGCGAGCCCGCGCTTGGCTCCCCCGGTCAGGAGGCGGAACCGGTCGTTGAGTCCCTCCCGGATCCCTTCGGGTGACAGCACCCTGACCCGGGCGGCGGCCAGTTCGATGGCGAGAGGAATGCCGTCCAGGCGGACGCAGATCTCGGCCACGGCGGGGGCGTTCTCGTTGGTCACGACGAAATTGGGCCGGGCCTGGCGGGCGCGCTCCACGAACAAGGCGACGGCGTCGTAGGCGGTGAGGGCTTCGGGAGTGCTCGCACCGGACTCCATCGGCAGCGCCAGTGCCGGAACGCGCCACGTCGTCTCGCCCGCCAGTCCCAGGGACTCCCGGCTCGTGGCGAGGACTGTGAGCGCTGTGCTCCGGCCGAGGAGCGGCTCGATCAGCGCGACGACTGCGTCGAGCAAATGCTCGCAGTTGTCCAGGACGAGCAGCACCCGGTTCTGCCCGAAGTGATCGGCGAGCTGGTCGACGTCGCTGCGGGATGGGTGTTCGCGCAGTCCGATCGCCGCGAGCACTGCGGTCGAGACGGAGGAGCCCGCTCCGAGCGGAGCAAGTTCAATCCACCACACGCCGGAAGGGTGCGACTCGGCCACGGACGCAGCGGCGTGGGCGGCGAGGCGTGTCTTCCCGCAGCCGCCGGCGCCGGTCAGTGTCAGGAGCCGGACTTCCGCCAGCAGCCGTTCCACCTGTGTGAGTTCGGCCTCCCGGCCGATGAAGGACGTGAGTTGGGCCGGGAGGTTGTTGGCCACCCGGTCGAGCGACTGCAGCGGCGGGAAGGCGCCCGGCAGTTCGGGGTGGGAGATCTGGAAGACCTGCTCGGCCCGGGTGAGGTCCCGGAGCCGGTGGCTCCCGAGGTCGACGAGGTCGCCCCGTCCGGCAGTGCGTCGTGGACGAGTTCGGCGGTCGCCCGGGAAACGACGATCTGGCCACCGTGCGCCACGGCTCGGAGGCGGGCCGTGCGGATGATCGTGGAGCCTGCGTAGCGGCCGCCGTGGGCCTCGGCTTCGCCGGTGTGGAGAGCAATCCTTACCCGGATCGGCCCCGGGGTCGGCCACGGCTCGCGGGTCAGAGCGATCTGCGCCTCGACCGCGGCCGCCACTGCGGCCGACGCCCGGCTGAAGGCGGCGACGACGCTGTCGCCTTCCCCCTGCTCCACGGCCCGGAAGCCGCCGTGGGCGGCGATGGCTGCAGCCAGGATCTCCTCATGGCGGACGATGGCAGCCGCGGTGGTGGCGGCGTCGGCCTCCCACGCCCGGGTCGATGCCTCGACGTCGGTGAGCAGGAACGTCACCGTCCCAGAGGGGCTCCGTACCACGCCGGAAGCATGTCCCATCCCAGGCTTGGACTACATCCCCCAAACGGCGGATCAACCGCTCCGCCGAGGCTCCGGCGGGCGAGGTTTGGGCCACTGCCGCCTTGGGTATACAGCCCGCACTCGCCCGAACCCCGACCTGACCCTCCGAAGGAGTAACTGGTCGGGGTTCGGTCGCGCCGGAGAGTGTCGCTCGGCTGGATTGTTGGCTACCTTCCAGTTGGTGAGCGCGAAAGCAGTCGAGCTGATCCTTCTCCGGCAGCTCCTCAGCCGACTGCCTTTGCCCGCGTCGCTGGTCGACGCGGAGGGGAACGTCATCTACATCAACGCGGCGACCGAACGGCTGCTTGGCGTCGACTACGAGGCGATGGGCGAACAACCTCTGACCAGCTTCGACTTTCTCGACCCGCGTCGACGCGACGAAACACCGATGGCGATCAGCGAGATGCCCCTCGCCACGGCGCTCCGTGAGCGCCGCCCCCAGCAGTACCGGATGATCCTCCACGGCATGGATGGTGTTCCGCACCCGATCGTGACGACCGCGATTCCCCTCGATGGCCAGGGGGGCACGCCCCTCGGCGCCGTGAGTTTCTTCTGGGAGGAGAACGAGAACCAGGAACCGGTGCTGCCGTGAAGGCCACGTTCTGGGGGACCCGCGGGTCGCTCCCCAGCCCCCGGCCGGGCACCACCCGCTACGGGGGGAACACATCGTGCGTCGAGGTTCGCACGAGTGACGGGGCCGTGGTCCTGCTCGACGCCGGGAGCGGCATCCATCGCCTGGCCGACTTCAACTCGGGCACGACTCGAGTCGACGTCCTCCTCACCCACCTCCACATGGATCACATCCTCGGGCTCGGGTTCTTCGGGGCGTTGTTCAAGCCCGACCTCGAGGTGCATATCTGGGGCCCGCCGTCGACCACGCTCGCACTGAAGGCCCGCCTCTCCCGCTACCTGTCGCCGCCGCTGTTCCCCGTACGGCTGACCGACCT
>JAICGL010000073.1 GCA_025923175.1 Acidimicrobiia bacterium | reverse complement strand
GGCAGCATCGATGCGATGGCCGAGATCGACGTGAGCGTGGATGGCGGGCCGGGGCGGCGGCTGGTGCTGCTGCACGGTTTCACCCAGGGGCCGGGGTCGTGGGACGGGCTGGTCGCCGGGCTCGACGGGCCGTACGAGATCGTGCGGGTGACGCTTCCCGGGCATGGCCCGGCCGGGAGCGCATCGGCGCAGGCCCGCATTCCGTTCGAGGTCGCCGCCGGGGCGGTGGCCGACGCTGTGGCGGAGGTTGCCGGTTCCGAGCCGGCGACGTGGATGGGCTATTCGCTGGGCGGGCGCCTTGCTCTGCGGGTGGCGCTCGACCGGAGCGAGCTCGTCGACTCCCTCGCACTGCTCGGCGCCACCGCCGGGATCGAGGATGCTCGCGCCCGTGCAGCGCGCGTGGAGATCGACGAGCGGCTGGCAGCAGGACTCGAGCGCAAGGGCGTCGAGCAGTTCATCGACGGCTGGCTCAAGCAGGCGCTGTTCTCGAGCCTCTCCGCCTCGGACGCGGGAGTCGAGGAGCGGCGGATGGGCACGGTCGACGGGCTCGCGTCGGCGCTGCGCCTGCTCGGCACCGGCGCCCAGGAGCCGGTCTGGGAACGGCTGGGCGAGATCAAGGTGCCCGTCCTGCTGATGGCCGGCGAGCACGACAGCAAGTTCTCCGCTGTGGCCTTCCGGATGGCGGCGGCCATCGGCGACAACGCCGGCATCTCGTTCGTGCCCGGCGCCGGTCACGCCGCACACCTGGAGCGCCCGCAGTCGGTGGCGACAATTCTCAACCGCTTCCTCCCCCGTCTGCCGGCCCCGGCCTGAGCGACTCGCCGTCACGGTTCGATCCCCCAGCGGGCGAGCAGGGCGGGGTCGGGTTCGAGACGACGGACGGCCAGCACCCCACCTCGAGGAATCAGAGGGTCGGCGACGACGTCGCCGACGAGCAGCACTCCGGTCCCCAGGCCGCAGGCGTACGGCAGTTCGGGAAGGGCGGCGGCCAGGGCGAGGCCGGCGGCGAGGCCGATGGACGTCTCGTAGAGGGACGACACGATCGCCGCAACGCCGGCCGCTTCCATGATCTGCAGCGCGGCCCGTACGCCGCCGAGGGGCTGCACCTTCACCACCACGGCGTCGGCGGCATCGAGGGCAGCCAGCCGCCGGGCGTCATCCAGGCTGCGCACGCTCTCGTCGGCGGCAACCGGTACCGCCACCCGCCGCCGCACCCGGGCGAGGTCCTCGAGGCCGGCCACCGGCTGCTCGATCAGCTCGAGGTCGAAAGCCTCGAGGCGCTCGACGGCCGCGACCGCGGTGTCGACGTCCCAGGCGCCGTTGGCGTCGAGGCGGATCCGCCCGCTGGGACCGACAGCCTCCCGGACGGCGGCGACACGGTCGGCGTCCTCGGACAGCGATCCGCCGCCGACCTTCACCTTCACCGTCATGACCCCGGAGGCCACGGCTGCGGCGGCCAACTCGGCGGCCGTCTCCGGATCAACGGCCGGCACCAATCCGTTGACCGGCACCTCTGCCCGCACGGCCGCCGGCCATCCGACGATCGCCGCCTCCCGCGCCGCCTCCTCACATCGCGCCGGGTCACAGGGATATCCCGGCAGTGGGGAGAACTCGCCCCAACCCACCGGGCCCTCGACCAACGTCGCCTCGCGAAACGACTGCCCGCCGAGCGGCACTCGTAACGGCACCCGCACCCGATGAGCCCGGACGCCAACCTCGGCCGAACGCGGCCGCGAGCTCACGACACCGCCAGGCCGGCAGCCAGGAGGGCGCACGTCACCAGCTGGAGGCGGGCCGTGCCGACCAGGGCGGCAATCAGGCCGGGAGCGTCCCTGCGCTCGGCGACAAGGCGGACAGGCTTCGTCGCCACCGGCACTGCGGCAAGAGCGATGAGCGCCGGGGCTCGGACGAGCCCGATCACCAGCACTCCAACCAGAGCCCCGACGACACAGGCCAGGTAGAGGAGCCGGGTACGGGCCGCGCCCAGGCGGACGGCCAGCGTGATCTTCCCGCTCGCGGCGTCGGTGTCGATGTCGCGCAAGTTGTTCACCACCAGCAGGGCGCAGGCCAGCAGGCCGACCGGCACCGAGGCCAGCCCCGCCAGGCCGGTCAGCCGTTCGAGCTGGACGTAGGCCGACCCGGCCGTCGCCACGAACCCGAAAAACACCAGGACGGCGAGCTCGCCGAACCCGGAGTACCCGTAAGGCCTGGGCCCACCGGTGTAGAGCGCGCCGGCGGCGATGCAGGCGACACCGACCAGCAGCAGACGAAGGTCCACCGCGATGGCCAGGGTCAGCCCGGCCACCGCCGCCACAGCGAAGGCGATCACCGCGGCGGTCAGCACCTTGGCCGGCGCCACGAGGCCCGACGCCGTCAGCCGCTGCGGGCCGACCCGCTGGGCGTCGGTGCCGCGGCGCCCGTCCGAATAGTCGTTGGCGTAGTTGGTGCCGACCTGGAGCGCCAGTGCCACCACCATCGCCGCCAGCACCCGCCAGGCGACGACGGTGCCCTCGGCGGCGGCCACGGCGGTGCCGACCAGAACGGGCGAGACGGAGGCGGGCAGCGTGCGGGGTCGCGCCCCCGCCAGCCAATGGCCTGCGCTTCTGGGCGGCTCCGCCGCCCCCGCCCGGCCTCCGCCGGGCTCCTCCTTGGCGTGGGGCTCCGCCCCACGCCGGCCGTGGCCGGTGAACTCGTCGTCGTCTTCTTCCACGTTCCCAGGTAGTCGTCACTCTGAGAGCGATCACTCTCAGTAACAACGGTAGTCGCCGATGCCGGCTCGGGACGAGGTCGAGGGCGGTTTGCCCGGATAACTGTCATACCCCTCTGCCACAATCTCACCGAACGTCAGTTCGGAACGTGCGTTCCCCCCGGGGCGCCGTCGAGAGGAGAGGGGCCACATGACGTTGATTCTGACGATCGCCACTCTGGCGCTGCTGACCTTCCTCGGGTTGTCGTGCCGGCGGGCCCGGCTCGACCTGGAGGAGCAGCTCTGCGAGTGCGCGCAGGCGCCGGTGGCGGCCGCCGTGGGGTTCGGGCCGAACCCGGTGGAGCTGGTGCCGCTCCCCCCGGTGCTGATCGCCCTCGACGGAGGCCGGCCCGGGGGTTCGGGGGTGTCCACCGGAGAGAAGGCGGGCCGCGCCTCCTCCGCGAGGCGAGGCCACCTCCAGGTGGTGGAGGGCCGGTGATGGCCTCCCTCGAGCCGGGCGCTCAGCGGAGCGGATCCACCGCTCCGGCGCCCGGCCGAGGCGGCGCCGTCGTGCGGGGGCCACCAGCCGGCGCCGGAAGCGGGCGGCCTGCGCTGCGGTGCAGGCGTGCGGAAGCAGCGAGAACGGGCCGCGACAGGGGCGATCAGGGCGGAGCGAGGGCGAGCGCTTGGCGCATGTGGGCGGCGAGTTCGGCGGGGCTGGTGCGGGCGTTGCGACCGCTGGTTGAGGGCATCACGTAGGCGGGCACGCCGCCGAAGGGCGATGGTTGGGGGCCTGGCTGGGCGCGGCGGTCGATGGCCGCCCGCCAGCCGGCCAGGCCGACGGAGAGCACCACGCCGGGCCGCAGCCATTCGACGAGGCGGGCGACCCGCACAGCACCCGCCTGATACTCGGCCGGCGTGAGGCTGTCGGCATTCGGTGTCGCCCGCTTCACCAGGTCGGTCATGCCGACCCCGTCCTCGGCCAGGCTCACCAGCGGTTGGCGGGGGTGGGTGACGATCCCGGCAGCGACCGCCACCGACCAGAACCGGTTGGTGACGCCGGCGTAGCCGAACCCGGCGTCGGCCGCCACCAGGCTCGGGTTGAGCCCGCAGACGAGGATGCGCATCCCCGGGCCGACGAAGTCGGGCAGGGTCCGATCCCGCCGGGCATCGACCAGAGACTGGCCCCTGGCCTGCCGGGCCGACTCGACCACGAACCCGCCTCCGACCATCAACTCGGGCAGCGGCGGGACGCCCGCTGTCTGTTCCGCCGGCGCCGAACAGCGAACGGCCGCGCCGACCGGCAGCTCGAGCTGAAGGCGGGCGAGCACGCCCGGGGCCCCGGCCCACCCTTCGGCCGTCAGTTCGTCGAATGTCAGCTCCCGGCGCGCCACTCGCCGCCCGGTCGCCTCGCTCACGTTGGGCGTCCCGGCATGCCGGCGTTCACAGGGAGGTAGTAGACCGAGGGGCGGGTGGTCCGTCCTGCCGGGCGGACGTCGCCCCATACTGACCCGATGGTGCCCACCACCACTCCCGAAACGGTTGAGACGGCGCCGGTCGTCGAGTTGCGGCCGGCTCCGAAGCCGTTCAGCCTCGCACGGCGCTTCAGTGTGCCGCTGCTGGCCTATGCCGCGTCGCGGGTGATCACCACCTTCGCCATCGCCCTGGCGGTCATGGCTGCCCGGTCGTCGCCGCACCAGGTCCTCACCGTGTGGGACGGGCGCTGGTACGAGAAGATCGCCCTTGAGGGCTACCCGCTGACCGTTCCCCAGGCGGACTTCTACGCCGGCACCGGCCGCCAGGCCCAGACCGCGATCGCCTTCTTCCCGCTCTACCCGCTCCTGGTCCGGGCTCTCGACAAGATCCTCCCCGGGGGCGCCGACGTGGCCGGCGTGGTGCTCTCACTCATCATCGGAGCAATCGCCACCGTGCTGGTCTGGATCGTCGCCGAGAAGGTGGCCGATCGGCGGGTGGCCGACCGGGCGGCGATCCTGTTCGCCTTCTCCCCCGGCGCCTTCGTTCTGTCGCTCGTCTACGCCGAGGGACTGCTGATCGTCCTGGCCGCCGGGTGCCTGCTCGCCCTACTGGAGCGCCGCTGGGTGCTGGCCGGAGCGCTGGCCGCCCTGGCGGGCGCCTCCCGTCCCAACTCCACCGCCGTCATGCTGGCCTGCGCCTGGGCCGCCGGATGGGCGCTCTGGAAGCATCGCGAATGGCGCGCGTTGATCGCCCCGGCCCTGGCGCCGGTCGGGATGCTGGCCTTCTTCGTGTACCTGTGGTGGCACACCGGCGAGCCGCTCATCTGGTTCCGGGTCCAGTCGCAGGGATGGGGAGAGAAGATCGACTTCGGCATCGCCAACCTCGGCGTGTTCGCCGACGTGATCACCCGGCCGCTGCACAACCCGAACCGTGTGATCCTGGCCGTGAGCATGGTCTGCGCCATCGTCCTGATGGTGATCCTGGTGCGGGCCAAACTCCCGGGGGTCCTCAACGTCTACGCCCTGAGCGGCCTGTGCTTAGTGCTGGCGTCACACATCAACGCCCGGCCCCGCTTCATCTTCGTGGCGTTCCCGCTCGTGATCGCCCTGGCCAAAACGATTCGGAGGCAGACGGCGTTCGTGGTTCTCGTCGGCGTCTTCGCCGCGAGCACCGTCATGCTCACCGTCTTCTACGGCCTCCACCGGTTGAACTACTACCCGTGACGCGAGTCCTGCGCTGCGTCCCGCAGGGTCCACCGAATGTTGGCGCAGCGCAGATAGCGTGGTGTCACGGCTTGTCCAGCGAAATGGAGAACCGATGAACAAGACCGAGCTCGTCAACGCGATCGCCCAGAAGACCGGCCAGAGCGCCTCGTCCGTCGGCGAGGTGCTGTCGGCCTTCGAGGATGTTGTCACCGGAGCGGTCGCCAGCGGCGACAAGGTCCAGCTTCCGGGATTCCTTACCTTTGACCGGGCCGATCGCGCTGCACGTACCGGCCGCAACCCCGCCACCGGGGCGGAGATCAACATCCCGGCGTCGACGGTCCCCCGCGTGAAGGCCGGCAAGACCTTCAAGGACGCCGTGGGCAAGTAACGGCCGTGCCCGGACGGGGCGTGCGCACGCTACCGTCCGGGAATGTCCGACGCGCTCGGTGACCATGACGTCACGGCGCTCGCCGCCCTGATCCGGGCCGGCGAGGTCAAGCCGCTCGAGTTGGTCGATGCGGCAATCGCGCGCATCGAGACGCTCGACCCGCAGCTCAACTCTGTCATTCACCGACGCTTCGAAAAGGCCAGGGCTGAGGCTGCCGCCCTGGGTGCAGGGCCGGGTCTTGACTCCGGGCCCTTTGCTGGCATCCCCTTCCTCGTCAAGGACATCGCCTGCCACCAGGCGGGTGAGCCGTTCCACGAGGGGATGCGCTTCTTGCGGGACCGGCAGTGGCGCGCCGAGGGCGATACGTACCTGGCGGCCCGTTTCCGGTCTGCCGGTCTCATCACGGTCGGGCGGACGAACACCCCCGAGCTCGGCATCGTGCCGACAACGGAACCGGTCGCATACGGCCCCACCCGCAACCCCTGGGACCGGTCCCGCTCCCCCGGCGGGTCGAGCGGCGGGTCGGCGGCGGCCGTGGCGGCGGGGCTGGTGCCGGCCGCCCACGCCAACGACGGAGGCGGGTCGATCCGCATCCCGGCGAGCGCCTGTGGCCTCGTCGGGCTGAAGCCGTCGCGCGGTCGTGCTTCGCTCGGCCCAGACGCTTCCTTTTCGGCGTTGGTCGTGTGCGAGCACGTCGTGTGCCGCACGGTGCGCGACAGTGCCGCGCTCCTCGACGTCATCGCCGGGCCGATGCCGGGCGACCCTTACGTGGCCCCGCCGCCGGCCCGCCCCTACCGGGAGGAGGTCGGCGCCGATCCCGGCCGGCTCCGCATCGGTCTCATGACCGCCGCCCCCGGCGGGTTCGCGGTCACCCAGCCCGACTGCGTGGCCGCCGCCGAGAACGCGGCACGGACGCTCGAAGCGCTCGGCCACCACGTCGAGGTCTCGCATCCGGCCGCGCTCGACCTGCCGGAGTGGTCCCCGCACTTCATGAGCCTCTGGTCGGCCGGCGTCGCCCTCGGTCTCGACAGCTGGAGCAGCCGGACGGGTGCGGTCATCGGCGCCGACGACGTGGAGCCGCTGACGTGGGCGCTGGCCGAACTGGCCCGGGCGCTGCCGACGCCCGCGCTGCTGCGTTCGATCGACTGGCTCCTGCGGACGACGCGGCTCGTCGCCGAATGGTGGGACCCGCCGGAAGATGCCGGCGGCTTCGACCTGCTGCTGACGCCGACTCTGGCCGAGCCGCCCGTCCCGCTCGGCACCTTCGACCCCGCCCCGCACAATCCCATGGCCGGGTTTATGCGGGCGGCAGCGTTCACGCCGTTCACGCCGCCGGTCAACGTCACCGGTCAGCCGGCGATCTCCCTTCCCTTGTCCCAAACGGCCGGTGGGCTCCCCGTCGGGGTACAGCTGATCGCCGCCTACAACCGCGAGGACCTCCTCCTCCGGGTGGCTGCCCAGCTGGAAGAGGCCGTTCCCTGGGCCCACCGCCGCCCACCGATCTCTGTCGGGGGCTAGGCAGCAGGTCGGCGCGGCGACCGCCGGTAGGCTCTGGAGCGCCGTGGAGCAAGGAAACGGGCAACCGGCGAAAGAGAAAGGGCGGGCCAAACGGCTCGCCGCGACCGCCGCCGCCCTTGAAGCCGACGTCGCCCATCTGCAGGAGGTCCAGCAGGCACTGCGGGAGAGCGAGGAGCGCTACACGCTCGCCATGCAGGGCACCAACGAGGGGCTCTGGGACTGGGACATCGAGGACCGGAAGATCTACTTCTCGGCCCGCTTCAAGGAGATGCTCGGCTACCGGGAGGACGAACTCGACAACGTCATCACAACATGGCGGAGCCGGCTCCATCCCGACGACCGGCGCCGCGCCCTCGCGACGTTGCGGGCCCACCTGCAGGGCAGCGGACCGTTCCTCCTCGACCACCGGCTGCGCCACCGCGACGGCCGTTACCGGTGGGTGCGGGCCCGGGGAGTGTCGCTGCGGGACGAGGACGGCCGGGCGGTCCGGATGGCCGGCTCGTGTGGGGACATCACCGAGGAGAAGGAAGCGCAGCTCCGCCAGGCGGCGCAGTACTCCGTCACCCGGGTCATCGCCGAGAGCGCCACCCTGGCCGAGGCCGTCCCCCGGATCCTCGAAGCGATCGGCCGGGGTGTCGAGGCCGCCGCCGTCGCGCTGTGGACGGTGGAGCCCGACGACGGGTCGCTCGTCCTCCAGTCCGTCTGGCGGGCCGCCGCCGATCCACAGGTCGCCGCCCCGCCACCTCCGCCCGCCTGGCCGCACACGGAGGACCACAGCGGGACGGCGCCCGGCGGGATGGTGTCCTTCACGGTCGCCGCCGACGAGCCGTTCGGCGTCCTGCAGCTATTCGGGGCGGATCCCGACCAGGATCTCGTCGACATGCTGGCTTCCATCGCCAGCGAGATCGGCCAGTTCTTCGAGCACCAGCGGACGGAGGCGGCGCTACGGGACTCGGAGGTGCTCTACCACTCGCTGGTCGAGAACCTGCCGATGGTGATCTTCCGCAAGGACGAGGAGGGCCGCTACACCTTCCTCAGCGCGCCCCTGGCGGCAGGGCTGTTCCAGGACGTGCGGCCCGAGCAGGTGATCGGCAAGACTGACGCCGCTCTCTTCCCCGCCCCGCTGGCCGACCAGCACCACAGGGCCGACCGGCGCGTCATGCAAACCGGCGAGACCGTCGACGTCGTCGAGCGGCTGAAGGGGCCGGGCGGCGAGACCCTCTACATGGAGGTGAAGAAGAACCCGCTGCGCGACGCGCGCGGCCACGTGATCGGCATCCAGGGCATCGCCCTCGACGTCACCGCCCGCAAACGCGCCGAGGAGGAGCTGCAGAGCGCCAAGGACGCCGCCGAGGCCGCCGTCCGCACCCGGTCGGAGTTCCTGGCCAACATGAGCCACGAGATCCGCACACCGATGAACGCCATCATCGGGATGACGGAGCTGGCGCTCGACACCAAGCTGACGCCGAGTCAGCGCGACTATCTCCTGACGGTGACGGGCGCCGCCGAGGCGATGCTCTCGCTGCTCAACGACATTCTCGACTTCTCCAAGATCGAAGCAGGGCGCTTCGACCTCGAGGAGATCGACTTCTCCCTGCGGGGGGCCATCGGCGAAACACTGAACACGCTGGCGGTCCGGGCTCACAGCAAGGGGCTGGAGCTGGCCGGGCACATCCTCCCCGACGTGCCCGACGCCATGGTGGGCGACCCGAACCGCCTCCGGCAGGTGGTCGTCAATCTCGTCGGCAACGCGATCAAGTTCACGAAGAAGGGCGAGGTCATCGTCTCCGTCACCGAGGAGTGGCGTCACCCCGGCGAGATCGGCCTCCACATCGCCGTCTCCGACACGGGCATCGGCATCGCACCCGAGAAGCAGCAGGTGATCTTCAAGGCCTTCTCCCAGGCCGATACCTCGACCACCCGCCGCTACGGCGGCACGGGCCTGGGTCTCACCATCGCCAAGAAGATCGTGCAGCTCATGGGCGGGCGCCTGTGGGTCGAGAGCACGCCGGGCAAGGGGAGCACCTTCCACTTCACCGTCCGGCTCGGGTTGCAGGCCGAGGGCGCCGCCCCGACCAGGACCGCTGCCCCCCGTTCGCTGGCCAAGACCCGGGTGCTAGTCGTCGACGACAACGAGACGGTCCGCCTGATCCTGTCGGAGATGCTGACGAGCTGGCGGATGCGACCGACGGCCACCAAAAGCGGGAAGGCGGCCCTCAAGGCGATCGCCCGCGCCGCCGAGCGGGGCGAGCCGTTCGAGCTGGTGCTCCTCGACGCGGTCATGCCCAAGATGCACGGCTACGAGGTGGCCGAGGCGCTGGCCCAGCGACCCGGCACCGTCGGGCCCGTCGTGCTGCTCGTCTCGTCGGCGGAACGGCGCCCGGGAGCCAAGCTCCGCAAGCGGCTGGGGCTCGCCGCCCATCTGGTCAAGCCGATCCGGGAAGCCGACCTGCTCGATGTCGTCACCGGCGTGCTCGAGGGGCCGGCCTCACCGGCCACCGGGGTCGACGCGGGAACCACCGAAGAGGTCGTCCCGATCCGGTCGCTGCACATCCTTCTCGCCGAGGACAACGCCGTAAACCAGCGCGTGGCCGTCACCGTGCTCGAGCGGTGGGGCCACACGGTGGAGGTGGTCGAGACCGGCACCGCGGCCGTGGATGCGGTGGAGGCCCGGCGCTTCGACCTCGTCCTCATGGACATGCAGATGCCGGAGATGGACGGATTCGACGCCGTGGCCGCCATCCGGGCGAACGAGCAGGGTTCCGGCCGCCACATTCCCATTGTGGCCATGACGGCCCACGCCATGAAGGGTGATCGCGAGCGGTGCCTGGCCGCCGGGGCCGACGGCTACGTGGCTAAGCCGTTCCGCCGGTCCGATCTCCGCCACGCCATGGCACGGTCCGTCCCCGACGCCCTCACCGCTCCACCCGCCGCCGCGAGTCCGGAGACGAGCACCAACGGCGCACCGGCGGGGCACGGCCCGGACGCGGGGCTCGACCGGAAGGCGATCCTCGAACGCGTCGACGGTGACAGAGCGCTCCTGGCCGAACTCGTTGATCTGTTCGTCGCCGACTCCTCCGATCTCGTCCTGGCGCTCCAGGCGGCGGTGGACGCCGCCGACTCCGTGGCGCTCGAGCGGGCGGCCCACACCCTCAAGGGTTCGGCCGGCAATTTCGGCCCGAGCCGGCTCGCCGAACTGGCCCTCGAGCTCGAGTTGCTCGGCCGTACCGACGACCTGGGACCGGCTGCGGCGGTGCTCGCCGAACTGGAGAACGAGCTGGGCTGGTTCCAGTCGGCCCTCGTGGCCTTGCGGGAACGCGGCACGCACACCGCCTGAACGAAAGGAACCCTCGCTCATGCCGGTGGTACTGCCGAACATCGACACGATCGAGGACGACGTTCGGGGCGCGCTGCGCGACGAGGACCTCGACCGGCTCGGCCGGCTCGTGCTCCGTGTCCACCCCGCCGACGTGGCCGAGATCATCGACCGGCTCGAGTCGAAGGACCGTGTCGAGGTCTTCCGGGTCCTTTCCCGCGACGCAAAAGCCGAAGTCCTCGACGAGGTGAGCCCCGAGGCGACCCGGCAGCTGCTGCTGAGCCTGCCGCCCGACCAGGTCGGCCCGCTGCTCAACCGGCTGCCGATGGACGACGCGGCCGAGATCCTGAGCGAGGACGTCCCCGAACGGCGCGACGAGCTCCTCTCGGCGATGTCTCAGTCCGACGCCGACGACGTGCGGGCCCTCCTCGCCTACCCGCCCAACAGTGCGGGGCGGATGATGACCGAGAAGTTCGTCCGTGTCCGGCGGGACATGACCGCGGCG
>JAICGL010000072.1 GCA_025923175.1 Acidimicrobiia bacterium | reverse complement strand
GGCGACTGATCGCCCGCGACCTAAGTCCCGATCTTGCCGCCGCCCTCCTTGCGAATGGCGACAGTGGCGGCTCGAGGCCGGCCGGCGGGATCGAAGTCCGGCCAATTGCTCACCGCCCGGGGGTTGGCCGGTGTCGGAGTGCCGACGGCGTTGGTGGCTTCACCGGGGTGCTGGATGTTGACGAACAGCGTCTCCTGATCCGGCGTGAGCGTCATCCCGGTGATCTCGCAGCCGCGCGGGCCGACGAGGAAGCGGCGGATGTCGCCGGTCGCCGGGTGGGCGGCCAGCAGGGCGTTGTTGCCGATGCGGTCGTAGCCGCGGTCGGCCCGCTGCAGCGACGAGTTGGAGACGTCGGTGGCGATCCACAGTCGCCCGTCGGGGTCGACCACGAGCCCGTCAGGCGAACCGAAGACGTCAGCACTCTCCAGCTTCACTGCGGAGTCGTACTTCGGGTCGCCAGCCAGCACGAAGATGTCCCACGCGAACGCTTCCGCTCCCTGGTCGCCGTTCGCTTCCCGCAGGCGGACGATGTGTCCGTAGGTGTTGGGCTTGCGGGGGTTGATCGGCGTCGGCCCGT
Organism: Acidimicrobiia bacterium; assembly: GCA_025923175.1. Classification (GTDB taxonomy): domain Bacteria; phylum Actinomycetota; class Acidimicrobiia; order IMCC26256; family BP-133; genus BP-133. The sequence continues at coordinate 10,554 of JAICGL010000072.1, read as the reverse complement.
TGCTGCCGTTGGTCAGCGTCACGAACACCTCGCCGCCGGCCGGGTGAACGGCGACCCATTCGGGGCGGTCCAGTTTGGTGGCGCCGACGGCGTCGGCCGCCTGGCGGGTGCGAAGCAGGACGTCGGCCTGGTCGGCCCATCCCTTGGCCGTGGTTAGGGGACCTCGGCCGTGAACCAGGGGTAACCACGCCCCTTGCCCGTCATCCCCGAAGCGGGCCGCGTGGAGCACGCCGTGGTCGAGTGGCGACTGGCCCTGGGCCTGGTGGTCGCGCCACGGTCTGGTGCCGACGAACTTGTAGAGGTACTCGCCGTTCGAATCGTCGCCCGTGTAGACGACGATGCGGCCGTCCTGCGCCTCGACGGTGGCGGCGTTCTCGTGCTTGATGCGCCCGAGCGCGGTGCGCTTGATCGGGGTGGATTCCGGGTCGGTCGGGTTGATCTCGACCACCCAGCCGAACCGGTTGGGCTCGTTGCGGTTCTTGGCCAGGTCGAAGCGGGGGTCGACGGTATGCCAGCCGTTCTCGTCGCCCTTGCTGAGGCCGTAACGCTGCTCCGCTTTCGTCAGCGAGATGCGCGCCGAGGTTCCGAAGGGACCATCCCAGTTCTCCTCACAGGTGAGGTAGGTGCCCCACGGCGTGTGCCCGTTGGCACAGTTGTTGAGGGTCCCCATTGGCGCATGGTTGGCGGCCAGCGCCGGGTGGTTCGACGGAACGGGACCGGAGAACATCATCGGCGTCGTGCCGGTGATCCGGCGGTTGAGCGGTGAGTCGACTGCCCGCCAGACCCCGTCGACCAGCGCCACCGCGACCACGGAGACTCCGAGGGCGGCCAGGCCCTTGCGAACCTTGTCCGCCGTCATCGGCGTCGGGCCGTCGGGCGAGAGGAACGTGTGGTCGACGTACTCGTGGTTCAGCACGAGGAGGCCACTGCTGCTGCCGGCCGGGCCAGGCGCCGACGGGAAGAAGTGCATCCCGTCGTGGTGCATCCCGATCTGCTGGGCCTGTTCGGCAGCGGTGTTGGACGCGTCGTTCTTCCAGGCCGGACCGGAGGACAGCAGCGGAGTTCCCCACGGAATCAGAACCTGAGCTGTGTAACCCCTGGCCACGACGAGGGCATCCTCCGAGCTCGGCGCCACGGCCTCAAAGCCCAGGAGTGACGTTTTCTGGTCGCCCTCCGTGCTCTGGGTGCTCCGGGTGTCGGACGGCCCGGGGCGCGCCGAGTCGAAGAGTTGCCTGCCCGGCCCGGCGATGAAGCCGGCGGCTGCGACGGCGAGTCCACCGCCGAGCAGAACCCGCCGGGAGACGCGGCGACCGGCGATCTCCTGCAGCGTCGGGTTCTGTGTCGGGTTCTCCGTCGACTCCTCGGTCACCGTGACGACGATAAGGCCTCAGATGTTCGGGCCGGGATCGCGCAACGTGACGGTGAGCGTGTCGAGGTGGCTGACGAGCTTGCGGATCGACTCCTCCGCTCGGGGACGGGCCGTCCCGTCGATGTCCGGGAGGAAGGCATGGAGCCTGTTGGCGATCTCCGCCGCCTCGCCGACATGCAGGGCCAGGACGCCTTTGAGCTCCTCCCGGTGATCTGCCGACTCCTGCTCCTGCGTCAGCAGGAACGCCTCCCGCATCCGGAACCGGAGGACCATCACGGTGGCCAGAATCGGTGCAATCACGCAGATGAAGTGAAACATCACGCGCCCCCTCTCCCTCAGCAGCTTTTCAGGAGTTGCGACGCTTTGCGAGCGAACCGGAGCTAGCCGGCGACGAACGTCCCGTTCATCTCCGTATGCGGATCGCAGCGGAAGAACCACGTTCCCGCCGGCAGGCCCGGGACGGAGTAGGTCTGCTTGCCGGGCCCGTCGGTCAGGTCGCCCCTGAAGAACTTCTTCTGGGCCGACGCGTCCTCGTAGATCGCGACGTTGTGGGGGATATTCCGGTCGAGGTTGCTGAACTCGATGGTGAAGTCTTGGTCGGCCGGCGCGGCGAGGCAGTCCTTGTCGAACTTGTTGTCGAAGGCCGTGAGCGTGAGCGTGGTGCTCTCCGGGCTGCAGGCGGCGGCCTTCGCCGGAACGCCCGCGAGTGTCACCGACAGCAGGGCCACCACCGCCGGCAACAGGAGTTGCCGGCGGTGCGATCTGACCGTTTTCATCGCAGCCGTGGGCAGTCGGCCGGCGGAGCCTGGCTGAAGTCGGCGGCGACGAGCTGGTTCCCCGCCGGCCCCGGCAGCGACTCACCGTGCGGCAGGCCGAAGTAGATCGTCGTGATGTACACGTGGTCCTTGCCCTCGTTGGCCGCGATGTGGCGGTGCCGCGGGTGGTAGAACGAGTCGGGAGCGCGGTACTTCTCGCTGTCGTCGCACTTCCCGTCCTTCGCCTCGACGTAGGTCAGCTCGCCCCCTTCCATGACGTTGACCGCCGGGTAGTGGGCGAACCAGCCGCTGCTCCACCCCGGCGAGGCGTCATAGCGGGTGGCGAAGATGTCCTCTCCCGCCTTGATCTCGAGCGTGGCGCCCTGGCTGTAATACGAACCAACGAACAGTCCGGCCGCCGATGTGGGGACCGACACGCCCGACGGAGAAGCGCCGGCGGCCTTGACCTCGGTGCAGCCCGCCGGGGCCTCCTCGGTCGGGCCTTCGGCCAGGGGCTTCGTCGTGCCCTGCGGTTGCCCGAAGAAGGCCCCGAAGAACTCGAGCGGTTCCTTGCCGGTGTTGTGGACCATGTACACGCCGGCCGGGATGACAGCGGCCTGTCCAGCCGTGTAGTCCTTGGTGGCGCAGCCTGCACCGCCGTGGAGCCCGAGCTTTCCCTTGGTGACGGCGAGGACCGTCGTGCCGGGAAGGCTGCGCCAACCGGTGTCGCCCCCGGGGGCGATCGAGTACGAGCCCCTCACGAGCGTGGTGCCCCCGAGGATGGGAACGCTCGCGCTCTCGACGAGCTGCGCCCGGGCGTAATCCTCGAACTTGAGATCACCGGTCGGTGGTGTGGCGAAGGCTGTGACGATGGAGAGAGCGCTGACGAGAACGACAGCGCTGGTGACGAACGTAATCCTGCGCATGGTTGCCCCTCCCCAAGTGCGATTTCGAAACCATGTTGTCGGTGGGCGGGCTCGTATTTGACGAGATCGTACGCCACCGTCACGATTCTGTCTCCTATCTATCCGCCGCCTTCCCGGGTTACCGTGCCGTCGTGGCCGGTTGCACGCCATCGCTTGCCCTCGCCCTGATGGCGGTCATCGCAGGCTTTTCCGCCGGCGCCCCCCGCATGGACAGCCAGCAGCCGGTCCCCTGCCCGCCGTGCTTTGTCTGCATCCAGACCGGCGTCGAGGTCGGGCGGGTTCCTCAACCGGAGTGCCCGCTCCCGAGGTCCTGATTCAGATCTTTCCCCGCCCGCGCCACTTCTCGAAGATCGCCTTGATCTGGGCTTCGGCGGCAGCGACCGATGCTTCGGCGGTCATCTCGCCGCGGGCCGCGGCAACGAACATGTTGGCGACGAGGAACTGATTGAAGACTTCGGTCACGGCCGCGTTGGTGTCGCCCGGATGGCCGATGTTGACCGACCAGGTGGCGGCCTCAGCCAGGATTCCGTACTTGCCGACGGGCTTGGCCGTCGGGTCGGCGGCCAGGAGCGCGGGCAGGTCGGTCACCGAACCCGGGAAGGACGGGAGGTTGTAGAACTGGCTCTGGAGGACGGCGTCCTTGTATCCGAGGGTCAGATCCACGAGGAACTGCTTCGCCAGTTCCTGGTTCTGCGAGAACTTCCAGATCACGTAGGTATGAACGGAGTGAGGAAAGAGCCGACCTGCCGACCCGGCAGGCGGAGGCCGGAGCCCGATCGTCTCGGCCAGTTGCGGTTCCTGCAACTCGATACCCCGGAGCGTGCCGAGAGGATCCAGGATGAACGACCCCTTGCCCGACGCGAGGAAGCGGTTGTCGGCCGCGGCGTCATCCCAGGTGAACACCTCCTCGGTCATGCCCTTCCGGAACACCTCGGTCGCCGTCTTCACCGCGTCGATCGTGCCGGGCCGATTGAGGACGACATTGCCCTCCTCGTCCTGGACCGAGGCGCCGTAAGCGGCGAGCAGGCCGAATGCGTGATGGCCGGAGTCCAGGCCCGGAGAAAGTCCCACGCCGAGGGGCGTGCCGGTCGCCTTCAGCCTCGGTGCAGCCCGGAGCACGTCGTCCCAGGTGTCAGGAACGGCATCGATGGCCTTCCAGAGGTCGATCCGGTAGTTGGTCAGTTGCGCCGCCCAGCAGTCCGAGAAGGCGAAGTACTTGCCGGTGCGGTGGTTGCGAATGTTGCGCTCGACGGCCGGTATGAGCCTGCCGACCTTCGACTCGAGATCGGTCACGATGTCCCGGAGGTCGATCACCTCATCCTCGAACACGGCGGCGCCGGCGCTGTGGAACGCGCTCATGTCGTGGCCCCGCTGTGCCGCGGCCTGGGCATCCGCCTGCGTCAACAAGTCGGTGATCCGCACGTGGTCGACCTCGACGACGACGTCATGCTCCTCACCCCAGCGCCGGGCGTAGTCGTCGAACCAGATGTCGAAGGCGGGGACGAAGTGAGCCGACTGGGCGATCCGGAGCGTCCGGCGGCCCCTGCCTTCGGCAGCGCCGGGGTCACGTTCCTTTTCGTCAGGGCCGGAGCCGCAGCCAACTCCAGCGGCGGTCAACAGGGTCGTGCCTCCGGCCAGACGCAGAAACTGGCGGCGGTCCATCAGATCGCCCTCCTAACGGCCCGTTACCGGAATCGTACGCGAGACATAGCCGCCGATACCCGCCGGTGCACTAGGTTGCTGACTTTCCGGACAAGGAGCACGTCATGGCAACCCTCTTCCCCGTGACGACCACCGGGAGCTGGTCCCGTTCCCCCGAACTCCTCGACGCTCTGCGCAAACGCCACGCCGGGCAGATCGGCGAGGAGGAGTTCGCCGAGCGAGCCGACGAGGCCGTCCTGGAGAGTCTCCGGCTGCAGGTCGACGCCGGTGTCGACATCGTGACCGACGGCGAGCAGCGGAGGGACAACTTCTATTCCTTCGTCGCCGGCAAGCTCGACGGGGCCCGGCTCATGTCGATGCGCGACCTGCTGGAGCACATGCCCGACCCCGCCTTCTTCGAGAAGGTCATGGAGGAATCCGACGTCGTCCCGGAACAGATCAACAACGCCATCGCCGTCGACAAGCTGAGCCTCAAGGGCCCGGGGCTGGCGGTCGACGAGGCGGCCTTCCTGTTGCGCCACACCGACAAGCCCGTCAAGGTGGCGCTGCCGGGTCCCTACCACCTGACCCGCTCCGGGTGGTCACAGGCGCTTTCGGCCGACGCCTACCCGACCCGGGAAGACCTGGCCTCCGACGTCGTCGCCATCCTCCGGCAGGAGCTCGAGACGCTGCGCGACGCCGGGGTGGCCTTCGTCCAGTTCGACGAGCCCTCCCTGTCGGAGATCGTCTATTCGGCCCAGACGGCAGGAACATTCTATTGAGCGGCTCTCGGGTCGCGTCGTGACGCGACAGCAGAGTTGGACTGGGCCGTCGGTCTCATGAACGGAGTCGTGGGTGGCGTGGACGGCGTGCGCCGGGGAGTGCACGTCTGCCGGGGCAACTGGTCGCGGCGGGAGGACGTACATCTGGAGGGCGACTACAGCTCCATGCTCCCCTTCCTCGTCCAGATGGAGGTCGACCAGCTCGTCCTGGAGATGGCCACGCCACGGGCCGGCGAGATTGACGTATTCAAGGAGTACGGCAACGAGAAAGAGCTCGGCCTCGGGGTCGTGAACCCCCGCAGCGACCAAATCGAGGACCCGGCCACGATCGTCGAACGGGTTGAGCAGATCCTCGACTACTTCGATCCGGAGAAGATCTTCCTCAATCCCGACTGCGGATTCGGGACGTTCGCCGAACGCAGCCTCAACCCGCCGGCGGTGGCCGCCGCCAAGTTGAGGTCGATCAGCACCGCTGCCGCCGAACTGCGAGCCCGACACGGCTCGTGATCCGACCGACGACGCAGGAGAAAAGCAATGGACGCTGAGCCGCAACGACTGACGAGCTACAGCCACGGCGCCGGCTGAGCCTGCAAGCTCGGTCCGAGCGACCTGGCGCAGGTCCTGCGCCACCTGACACCCGCAGAGCATCCCGACCTCCTGGTCGGCGTGGACACCGGTGATGACGCCCTGGTGTGGCGCCGGGAGGGCGGCCGCGCCCTGGTGGCGACGGTCGATTTCTTCACCCCGATCGTCGACGATGCCCGCCTGTGGGGACGGGTTTCCGCCGCCAACGCCGTCAGCGATATCTACGCCATGGGCGGGGTGCCGCTCTTCGGGATGAACCTGGTGGCCTGGCCCAAAGACCACCTGCCCCTCGAGATGCTCGGCGAGGTCCTGGCCGGCGGCGCGCAGACCGCCGCCGCCGGCGGGTGGGTGGTGGCGGGAGGCCACACGGTCGATGGCCCGGAACCGATGTACGGGCAGGCGGTCGTGGGCGAAGTCGACGCCGACTCGATGCTGACCAACGCCGGAGGGCGGCCCGGCGACGCCCTCGTCCTCACCAAGGCCATCGGCACCGGCCTCGTCGCCACCGCCGTCAAGCGCCTCCCGCCATCCCAGATTGCTCCTGGTGGTCGTTGGTTCGACAGCTATCAGGCAGCGGTGGAGAGCATGACCCGGCTCAACCAGACAGCGGCGGCGGTCGCCCTGGCGAGCGGGGCCCACGCCGCCACCGACATCACGGGCTTCGGGCTGGCCGGCCACCTCCACAAGCTCGCCCTCGCCAGTGGGGTGGAGGCGGTGATCGACGTGGACGCCGTCCCCGTCCTGCCCGGGGCGTGGGCACTGCTCGACGAGGGTTTCGTGCCCGGGGGCACCATCAAGAACCGCGACTTCCTTGCCGAGTGGTTCGACGGCGGCAACGACAAGCGCACGCTCACCATGCTGGCGGACGCCCAGACCTCGGGCGGGCTCCTGTTCGCCTGCCCCCCAGAAGCGGCGGCGGCCGCCGTCGCCGATCTGACCGGCACCGGGCATTCCGCCGCCGTCATCGGCGAGCTCGTGGCGGGCCGCGCCGGATCCATCCGCCTGATCGAGGAGGGCCTTCCATGCTGAACCCCGGTTGGCTGGCGGACGCGGTGCGGGATTCTCGCGACCGCACCATGGACCTCGTGGCGGACCTCAGCGACGAGGACCTCGTCGGGCCGATGCTGGCGGTGGTGAATCCCCTGATCTGGGAAATCGGCCATCTCGCCTGGTTCGAAGAGAAATTCGTGTTGCGCCAGGCCTGCGGGGAGCAACCGCTGCTGGCCTTCGGCGACTCCATCTATGACTCGGGAGCAATCCCGCACGACACCCGCTGGCGCCTCGTGCTGCCCTCCCGGGACGAGACCCTCTCCTATATGCACGAGGTGGGTGAGCGGGTCGCCGAGCAGGTGCTGCGCGCCGACGCCACCGACGTGGTGCGGCACTTCGCCCTCTACTCCGTTTTTCACTACGACTGGCACACCGAGGCCATCACCTACACCCGCCAGACGCTGGGGCACCCGGCCCCGAAGCTCGGCGGTCTGACGAGCCAGGAAGGCAACGCGGGCGGGCCGTCGGCCGACGGCCCGGTGGAAGGCGACGTCGACGTGCCGGCGACGACCTTCCTTCTCGGGGCGACGCGGGCGGAGCCTTTCGCCTATGACAACGAGAAGTGGGCCCATCCGGTCGAAGTGCCCGCCTTCCGCATTGCTCGGGGGGCGGTGACGCAGTCGGAGTACCTGGCTTTCGTCGATGACGGCGGCTACTCGAACCGGGTGGCCTGGAGCAGCGACGGCTGGGAGTGGCGGGAGGCGACGGGAGCCGAGCACCCGCTGTACTGGCGGCGTGATGCCGGGCGGTGGCAGCGCCGCCACTTCGACCAGTGGGTCGCACTCGAACCGCATCGGCCCGTGATCCATGTCAACTGGTACGAGGCCGACGCCTACGCCCGCTGGCGCGGGCGGCGTCTGCCCACGGAAGCAGAATGGGAGCTGGTGGCGGCGAGCGAGCCAGGGGCGGCACCGCCTCGGAAGCGTCGCTTCCCCTGGGGTGACGATCTGCCGGCACCCGGTCAGGCCAACGTCGACTGGGCAGCCATGGGCACCGTCGATGTCGGGGCCCACCCCTCGGGGGACAGCGCCTTCGGATGCCGGCAGATGACCGGCAACGTCTGGGAGTGGACCACCACGACCTTCGACGCCTATCCGAACTTCGAACCCGATGCCTACCGGGAGAACTCCGAACAGTTCTTCGGCAGCCGGAAGGTCGTGCGCGGTGGCTCCTGGGCCACCCGCGCCCGGTTGGCGCGGGCCGGGCTGCGCAACTACTTCACGCCCGAGCGCCGCGACGTCTTCGCCGGGATCCGGACGTGCGCGCTGGACCGCTGAGCATCCGGCTCGTCACCCCGGCGCCGCCCGAAGCCAACAACGGCAACGGGGTGACCGCCCGGCGGTGGGCGTCGATTTTCCGGCAATTGGGGCACCGGGTGGTCGTCGAGAAGGAGTACGGCGGGGGGAACGCCGACGTGCTCGTGGCGCTGCACGCCCGGCGCAGCGCCGCCTCGATCGACCGCTTCCGAAGCCTGTACCCGGAAGCCCCCATCGTGCTGGCGCTGACCGGCACCGACGTCTACCACGACATCCACGTCTGTGACGACGCCCGCCGGTCGCTGGATCTGGCGACGTGCTTCGTGGTCCTCCAGCGCCTCGCCATGGAACAACTCCCCGACGCCTTCCGCTCCCGGTGCCACGTGGTTCACCAGTCGGCCGTGCCCCCGCCTGGTACGGCATCCCCCCGGCGCGACGGCTTCGACGTCGTCGTGCTCGCCCACCTCCGGCCGGTCAAGGATCCACTCCGGGCGGCCGCTGCCGCCCGCCTCCTGCCCTCCGAGTCGGCTGTCCGAATCCTCCATGCCGGCGCTGCTCTCGAGGAGGAGCTCGCCCGCCAAGCCCGGGACGAGATGGCGACGAACAGCCGCTACCGCTGGCTCGGCGATCTGCCCCGCTGGAAGGCGCAGCGATTGCTGGCCAAGTCCCGCCTGCTCCTCGTCACCTCGGTCGCTGAGGGCGGAGCGAACGTGATCTCCGAAGCGCTGGCCTGTTCCGTGCCCGTCGTCTCGTCCCGGATACCCGGCTCGGTTGGCCTTCTCGGCGACGGCTATCCCGGCTATTTCACCGTGGGCGAGGAGAAAGAGCTCGCCGACGTCCTGGGACAAGCCGAGCGCGACCCGCGTTTCTACCGGGAGCTGTCCGACGCCTGTCGTGAACTCCGGCCCCTGTTTGAACCGGCCCGGGAACAGGAGGCCTGGGAAGCCATCCTCGCCACCGTCCTGTCGCCTTCGAAGTAGCGCACGCAGCCGGTGCCGATATGCGTGCTTCGCACCTCTCGCCGACGACGTCACGGCGAGGTCGGTTCGGTTGTCAGACGCCCTGGAAACGAAGACATCCCCGGGGGATACCCGGGGATGTCACGCTTCTGGCCTGCACTGTCTTCGTCGGGCTGGGGAGATTTGAACTCCCGACCTCTTGACCCCCAGTCAAGCGCGCTAACCAAGCTGCGCCACAGCCCGTGATGCTCTGACCTGCTCGAATACCACTTCTGTCATTCAGTGCCACTGGCCAGACGGCCAAGCAGACGGCCACAGCATAGCGGTGCCGTTCGACAACCCACCGAGGAGGTGGGCAGCCGAAGAATCGCCGGATGGAGGCCAGCCGGCCGAGAGCCCAATTGGCGCATCTCGTGCCAAGAAACCAACGGCGCGCGTCGACAAGGGACGAGCGGGACATGTCTCCCGGGGCCTTAAGAGGACGTGAAGGAGGGACCAACCCGGCGTGCGAACTGCTCCCCTGCAACGACTGAGTGGCGCGCCAACGGCTTGGGTGTCTGTTCCTGACCTCCGCCGAATCGTGCCTCCAAAACGAAAGGCAGGCTCCGTGTCTTCGGCGACCCCCGCGCCCACAGCTCAAGACGACGTCCAAACAGCGCGCCGTCGGCGCGCCTTCTTCTCGCGACTCTGGTCACGGCGTGGTGCCGCCATGGCCGCTCTGGCCCTGACGCTCGTCGGTGCCGCCCTCCCCTTCCCGTCCCTCCCGGCCGGGGCCGTCCACGACGTCGGCCTCTTCGAGCTCGACGGCAACGCCGTCGAGGAGGCCCTTCTCGGCCAGGACTGGAACTCGGTCTCCGTGCCCCCGGCCGTGACCACGCGGTTCATCGCTGACGGGCCGCTGACTGATTCGACGTACTTCACCGGCGGGCAGTCCAAGGACACCTCAGACGTCCCGGCCTGGAAGCACGCCGACAACGGCGCACCGGACAAGGACGAGATCACCAACGCCTACTCCGCCGCCTACTCCCAGAACAACGAAACGTACGTCTACTTTGGGCTCGACCGCTTCGACAACAGCGGCGACGCGTTCGCCGGCTTCTGGTTCTTCCAGAACGCCGTGAGCGTCGGCCCCAACGGGACGTTCGTCGGCGAGCACGAAGTCGGCGACATCCTCATCGCGTCGAGCTTCACCAACGGCGGCCAGATCAGCACGATCCAGGCCTACATGTGG
>JAICGL010000071.1 GCA_025923175.1 Acidimicrobiia bacterium | reverse complement strand
CGAAGTCGGCGCCGTAGGGGTTGAGATTGTCCGCCGACGGCGAGGACGACGCGTGGCAGGTCGTGCAGTTGTCGAGGCGCGAGCCACTCGTCTGGTACCGGGAGTTGAACTCCGACAGGGACTCGGGTTTGCTCTGCGCCGGAGAGCCCAATCCGAAGCCGACCATGCTGATCACGGCCGACAACCCGGCCACCCCGGCCAGCACTCGGGGAAAGAAGAGCTTCCGGCCCGAACGAGACGACAGTTCACCAGTCATGGTCTGCCCCCCCGGCTTTCGGTCTCGTGCGACCCCAGCAGTCGCATACTTCCCAATTATGACCGAAATGACACTGAGTGCCGAACAGAACCGCCGTCAGGGCGTCCCGGGGAAGATCGTGAACCCGGGCTGCTTCTGGAAGTTGATCTCCGTGAACTCGCCGCCGACGTAGAGCGCGTTCTGGCCGACGAACGCCGTGTAGGGGCCGGTCGACGTGTTGGCGTCAGGGTTCCAGGCCAACAGCTGCCCGTCGGCCCGGTTGACGGCCAGCAAGTGGTGCCGGCGCGGGCCCCCGGGACAGAACTGGTAACAGCTCGAGTCCTTCGAAACGACGTAGTCGTAGTGCCCGGCGACGTAGACCGTGCTGGCCGACACGGCGACACCCATGTTGTCGCCGTCGACCTTCAGCCTCCACACCGGGTCGTCATCGTTGGGACTGTAGGCGTAGGCCCGACCGCCGGGCCCGCCGCCGACTGCGTAGAGCATGCCTCCGAAGGCTTCGAGGTCGAAGATCGGACGGCCGGGGTCGTACTGCGGTTCCACCAGCCCGCCGGTGTCGGCGTCGATGGTGACCAGGCCTTCCTGGCAGCCGAAGTTGGTGAAGTTGCCGCCGGCGAAGACCTTGTTGCCGATCGCCTCGATGGCGAAGACGTGGCCCGCTTCGTAGTCGGGCGTCGGGATGCCGGTCTGACCGAGGTGGCGACCGGGGCCGAGGGTCGGCGGAGTCCAGGGCAAAAGAGCGCCGGTATACGGGTTCACCGCGGCCAGTTTGGGACGCGGCTGCCCTCCGATGGTCCAGAAGTCGCCGCCCACGTAGAGGCGCTCGCCGTGGAGGGTCAGCGCCCGGACCCGGCCCTTGACCGACACCCTGAAGTTGGGATCGACCTTCCCGGTCGCGAGATTCACCTTGGCCAGCTTGGAGGTGTACTTCCCACCGATGTAGGAGAAGTCGCCGCCCACGAAGACGTTCTTCCCGTCGGCCGACAGCTCCATGGCGTGCACCTTGCCGCTGGCGTTGGGATTCCAGGAGGTGATCTCGCCGGTTGCGCCGTTGACGGCTGCCAGGCGGTTGCGGGTCTTGCTGCTGCCGCCGCGGGTCATCTTCTTGAAGTCGCCGCCGAGGTAGGCGATCCCGTTGGCCTCGATGATGGCCGCCACCTTGTAGGCCTTCGACTTCCCGTCGATCTTGGACGTCCCCCAGCTCGAGGTCGTCGCTGTCGACAGGTTGAAGCCGGGCCCACCCGGGTCGGGGACGTCGACGGTGGGTACGGCCACCGGGGTCGGGCAGACGGGAGCCGCCACTTCGGCCGTCGTCGTTAACGCCGGGTCGTCGGCGGCATCGACCGGTGTCGCCGCTGAAGCGACGAGAGCTGCGATGGGGATCAGCGCAGCCGCGATCCGCCCCGCACGCGACGATCGGGCGCGACTGGGAGAAGTGTGGTGGGCCATGTCCCCCGATTCGGCGCACTTCGGGGCGCTTCCTGTCCAAGGCCCCATAACGGGCAAACCCGGGCGTTTCAGACAGAGCCGTCCTGTAGAGAAATAAGAGCATGCAGGCCATCACGCTCGATCCGGCGATCGAGGTCCTCCGGGCGAGCAACCGCATGCGGACGGAGACGAGCTGGCTCGATTCCTGGCACTGCTTCAGCTACGGCCGTCACTACGAGCCGGACAACACCCACCACGGACTGCTGGTGGTCTGCAACGACAACAGCATCAGGGGCAGCACCGGGTTCGCCGAGCACGCCCACGAGGAGATGGAGATCATCACCTGGATGGTGGAGGGCGAACTCGAGCACCGCGACTGCGCCGGCGGCGGGACCCATGTGCTGCGCCCGGGCATGGTCCGCCGGGTGTCGGCCGGTCGGGGGATTCGCCACAGCGAGATGAACCCCGCCGGATGGGCCCCGACCCGCTACATCGAGATGTGGGTGCCGCCCGACCGGGAGGGCCTCGACCCCGCCGTCGAGCTGGCCGACGTGGAGGGAGCCCTGGCCGCCGGGGGCCTCGTGCCGGTGGCAGCGGGAGCCGCTATGGCCCGGGGGACAAGGGGTGTCCCCCTGACAACGGCGGCGGGAGCCGCTATGGCCCGGGGGACAGGGGGTGTCCCCCTGACAACGGCGGCGGGAGCCGCTATGGACAGCGCGGTTTTCCTCCACCAGGCCCAGGCGGTCCTCTGGGCAGCGCGGCTCGCGCCCGGCGAGCAGGTCATCCTCCCCGACGCCCGCCACGTGCACCTCTACGTCGTCATCGGCGGCGGCGTGCTCGACACCGGCGGCCTGGCCGGCTCCGGGCCGCTGGAGGAGGGCGACTCCGTCCGCCTGACGGCGGCCGGATCACCGCTCTTCACGGCCCCACCGTCCGGAATGGCCGAGATCCTGGTCTGGGAGACGGGCTAGCCGGGCAAAGCCCGCCCGACGGCTACAGGTACCAGGCCGGGTTGACCGGGGCGCCCATCTCTCGCACCTCGAAGTGGAGGTGCGGACCGGTCGACATGCCCGTCTGGCCGACGAAGCCGACGACCTGGCCGGTGGAGACCTTCTGGCCGAGCCTGGCGCTGACTCGTGACTGGTGAGCGTAGAGCGTCGCCAGCCCGTTGCGGTGGTCGATGATCACGGTGTCGCCGTAACCACCGCGGGGCCCGGCCCAGATGACGATCCCGTTGCCGGAGGCCTTGATCGGGACGCCACCGCCGGCGGCGTAGTCGAGGCCGGTGTGCGTCCGCACCTCGCCGAGGATGGGATGCACGCGGGGGCCGAAGCCGCTGCTCACCGGCGCGCCGACCGGCGCCCGGAAGGTGCGCTTCTTCCGGGGGGCGAGTTTCTGCCCGGCCTGGACCTGGCGGAGGAACTCGCCGACCGCCCCTGATTCGACCTGGAGGGCGTTGAGCTCCGATTGGAAGTCGGCCTTCTTCTCCTGGACCTGCTTGAGCAGCTCCTGCTGGCGGTCCTCCTCGGATTTGGCCGCCGCCCGGTTGGCCAGCGCCTGGTCCTTGAGCCCCTGCAGCCGGTCCCGCTCGGCGGCCTGCTCGTCCCGACCGGCCTTGATCTCCGCCGCACGGGCGTCGACCTGGTGCCGCAGCCGGTCGGCCTCCTCCTTCAGGGCGATGAAGTGATCGAGCTCCCGGCGGTTGGTCTTGATCGACCCGGCGACGTAGCGCTGGGCTGAGAACAGGTCGTTGGCGTTGGCCGCCCCCTGGACCAGCGCGACGTACAGGGCCTGCTCCTCCGACGTGCCGCGCCGGTACATTGCCGCCACCGTCTGGTTCATGTGCTGGCGGGAGGCGTCCACCTGGGCCTGGGCCGCCCCGTAGCGCCGGATAGCGACATCCTGGTCGGCCTCCGCCTTCTTCAGGTTGCGCTCGGCGGCGTCCAGGCGGCGCTGGGCGGCGTAGGACTGCTTCGTGAGGTCCCACACCGCCTCGTCGAGGTCGTCGAGCCGGGCCTCGATGTCAGCGATCTCACTGAGGAGTACGGCCTCCTGGGCCGACGCCTCCCCCACCAGCGCCCGCAGTTCCCGGACCCGGGTCTCCCGGGCCGAGAGGGTGGTCGTCGTGGTGGGTGGCTTCTTGGCCGCCCAGGCAGCGTGCCCCGAGCCGACCAACACGACGATCAGGGCAACGACAGGCGCAATGGGACGATGTGGCATCCCAACGATCCTAAGCAACAGCAGTAACAGTTACAACGATCCCCACAGGGGCAGCTGTTGCTTACATTCCTTACGCGCGCTTATGCGTCGAGGAAACGGCGGAGCCCGATGGCCGATCCCATGGCTCCAACGGTCGCACCGACGGCGACGATGAGGAGACCGATGGCGACAGCATCGGCGCCCGTCACGTAGAAGGCCGAGAAGAGGTTCTGCGACCGCGCGACGAGGTCGGAGAGGATCACCCGGAGGGCGTAGACCCCGGCGAAGGCGAGGCCGGCTCCGATGGCGCCCTGAATCAGCCCCTCGCACATGAACGGCACCCGGATGAACCAGTTCGTCGCCCCCACCAGCTTCATGACCTGGATCTCACGCCGCCGGGCGAAGGTGGCCAGCCGGATGGTGTTCACGATCAGGAACAGTGAGGAGGCCAGGAGCACGCCGGCGATCGCGAAGAAGAGGCCCCTGATCCAGCGGATGCCGGCCAGCAGGCGTCGGACCTGCTCCTTGGCGGTGAGAACAGTGTCGACCCCGTCGTCGAACCGGTTCTGGAAGTGGGCCGCCACCTTCTCGGTCAGCTCGGCCTTCTTCGGTGCCACCCGGAACGACACCGGCAGCCCGTCGGGGTCGATGTTGGAGAGCAGCTCGGGGTCGCCGGCGAAGATCCGCTTGGCCTCGTTGAAGGCGTCCTCCTTGGAGAAGAAGCGGAAACGCCGCACGTCGGGGGACTGCTCCAGTTCCGCCCGGACGGCGGCGATCTGGCCCTCGCTGGCCTCCGAGCGGCAGGCGGGCTTCGCCGAGTCGGGCTCGGCGGTCGACTTGGAGCAGAGGAAGATCTCCAGCTCGACGCCGTTCTTCCACCGGGCGGTGCCGTGATCGACCATCCGGGACAGCAGCAGCACGCCGCCGAAGAGGAACAACGACACGGCCACGGTGAGGATCCCGGCCAGGGTCATGAGCAGGTTGCGCTTGAGGGAGATCGCCGTCTCCCGGGTGACATAGCCCAGGTGGAGCGCCATCAGACCGGGTTCTCCTGGACCTCCGGGATGTCCTGGACCATCGGGATGTCCTGGACAACCGGGATCTGGCCGGTGGCGTAGGCACCCTGGGCCTCGTCCCGGACTAGTACCCCCCGGTTGAGCTCGACGACCCGGCGGCGCATGAGGTCGACGATGCCGTAGTCATGGGTGCACATCACCACGGTGGTGCCCGTCCGGTTGATGCGGTCGAGCAGGCGCATGATGCCGGCTGAGTTGGCCGGGTCGAGGTTCCCGGTGGGCTCGTCCGCCAGCAGGATGAGCGGCCGGTTGGCGAACGCCCGGGCGATCGACACGCGCTGCTGCTCCCCGCCGGAGAGCTCGTTGGGCAGGTTGTCGGCCTTCTTGGTCAGGCCGACCAGATCGAGGATCTGGGGCACCTGCTGTTTGACCACCGATCGCGGCTTTCCGATCACCTCGAGGGCGAAGGCGACGTTTTCGTAGACCGTTTTGTACGGCAGCAGCTTGAAGTCCTGAAAGACGCAGCCGATGTTGCGGCGGAGGTACGGCACCTTCCAGGACGAGAGGGACGCCACCTCCCGGTCGGCCACCCAGAGCCGCCCGGTGTCGGGGACCTCTTCCTTCATGATCAGGCGGAAGCAGGTCGATTTACCCGAGCCGGACGGGCCGACCAAAAAGACGAACTCGCCCTTTCCGATCTCGAGGCTGAGCTCTTTCACGGCGGTGACGCCGCCCTTATAGCTCTTCGTGACCTGTTCGAAGCGGATCATGACCCGAAGGAGGGTACCAATCGGGGGGTGTGCAACAGGGGCATCTGCTGCCGGAAGTGAACATTCTCACGGGGCGCGTGGATGAGTTGTCCTACTAGCCACTCAATGTGGCAGGACCAAGCATCCGATAGCACGAATGAGCTAGATCACAACGGTCCGTGGGAGTTGGCTTGCTCAGACGTTGCCTCCTGGTTGTCGCCATCCTTCTCGCCATAGGCGGGCCGCTCTCATTGCGCGCCCAGGCCGGCGAGACCGCGGCCGACCTCACCGCCATGACCAACGCCGACCGCACCCGCGTCGGGCTGCGCCCGCTGGCCACGGCCAATGACCTCCAGTCGCTGGCCCAGCAGCGCGCCACCGAGATGGCTCGCAGCGGCCGCCTCGCCCACACCAGCAACTTGGGCACCAAGGTCTCGGGGTGGAAGCGCCTCGGTGAGAACGTCGGGCGTGGCCCGAACCTGAGGGACATCCAGACGGCCTTTATGGCGTCGCCGAGCCACAAGGAGAACATCGTCGACCCCGGGTTCACCCAACTCGGCGTCGGCGTGACGTGGGACGGCAAGGAGTACTTCTACGTGGCGGTGATCTTCCGCACGCCGTCGAGCACCGCCAGCGCCTCGCCGGCCCCCACACCGACCACCCAGGCGACGCCGCCGACCACCCGGGCGGCTTCGGCCCCGCCGAAGCCCAAGCCGACCACCACCACGAAGCCGGCGCCCACCACCACGACCGCGCCGCCCACGACCACCACCACCCTGGCTCCGCCGCCTCCGCCGCCGGTCGAGGTCTCCGCCCTCCCGGTCGAGGCGCCCCCGGAGGCGACGACCACCACGGCTCCCCGGCCGATCTTCACGAACCCCGACTTCCTGGCCGCCAACTTCTCGGAACCGGTCGTGCCGGTGGCGATCACGAGGCCCCTGCCGGGCCGCCCGCTCACCCCGATCTTCCTGGCGGGGGCGCTCGGCCTGCTGGTGGGCAGCGCCTGCACCGCCGTGGCCCTGCGGCAGCCGGCTCAGCTCGCCTCGGAACTCTCGCGCCTGCGCCACTGGAGGTAGGCCTCCATGAAGGCGTCGAGGTCGCCGTCGAGGACGGCGGTCACGTTGCCGGTCTCGTGGTCGGTACGGAGGTCCTTCACCAGCTGGTAGGGGGCGAGGACGTAGGAGCGGATCTGGCTCCCCCAGGCGACGTCGCGCTTCTCGCCGGAGAGGGCGTCCATTTCCTTGCGCCGTTCCTCCCGGGCCCGTTCGGCCAGGCGGGCAGCGAGGATCTGCATCGCCTTGGCCCGGTTCTGGTGCTGGGAGCGCTCGTTCTGGCAGGAGACCACGATCCCGGTCGGCAGGTGGGTGAGCCGCACCGCTGAGTCGGTGACGTTGACGTGCTGGCCGCCGGCGCCCTGGGAGCGGTAGGTGTCGACCCGGAGGTCCTCGGGGCTGATCTCGGGCTCCTCGGCCTCGTCGAGCACCGGTACGGCGTCGAGGGAGGCGAAGGCGGTGTGGCGGCGGGACTGGGAGTCGAACGGCGAGATGCGCACCAGGCGGTGCACACCCTTCTCGCTGGTCAGATGGCCGTAGGCGTGGCGGCCCTTGATGATGAAGGTGACCGAGTTGATGCCGGCCTCCTCCCCCGGGGTGAGCTCATCGATCTCGATGGCGAAGCCCCGGCGCTCGGCCCAACGGCGGTACATGCGCAGCAGCATCTCGGCCCAGTCGGCGGCGTCGGTGCCGCCGGCCCCGGAGTGGATCTCGCAGATGGCGTCGCGCTCGTCGTGCTCACCGGTAAAGAGGGCCTGCAGGTCGACGGCGGCGAGGTCGCGATCGAGACTGGCCAGCCCGCCGACGATCTCCTCTTCGAGCGACTCGTCGCCCTCCTCGCGGGCCAGCTGGTCGAGCGTCTCGAGGTCGGACAGGCGACCCTCGAGCCCCTCCACGAGATCGACGTCGTCCTTGACGCGTGACAGCTCCGTCGTCACCTTCCGGGCGGCATCGGGGTCGTCCCACAGTGACGGGTCGCTGGCCTCCTTCTCGAGTTCGACGAGGCGGGCTTTGGCCGCATCGATCCGGAGGTACCCGCGCGCGTCCTGCAGCCGGCGCCGCAGGTCAGCCAGGTCGTCAGAGAAGTCCCGCACGGAGAGGTGAGGGTACACGGACCGGCAGTAACCTCGGCCCAGCCGAACGGGAGACGGGAAGCATGCGAATTCAGGGTGGCAGAGTCGGTGCCCTGACGGCCATGTTGCTGCTGGCTGCCGGGGCATGTACGAGCTCGCCGTCGGAGGACGACGTGGTGTCGCTGGACAGCAATGCCGTCAGGCTCACGCGGCCGGAGCTGAAGGTCGCGCCGACCGGAGCGTGGACCATCTCGGCCTCCTTCACGTGGGACTTCTGCGGCGAGCGAGCGTGCTTTGCCTTCGAGGACGGCCGGCACGGCGGCCCCGATGTGTTCGGTGTGTTCCTCCGCAGCGGCCCGCCCATCGCCGTGCAATCGGCGAGGCTGACCGTTCGAACGAACTGCGGCCAGGAAACATCGCTCGGCGACGCGCACACCAGCGAGACCGGCGCCTACTTCCTCGTGCAGGAGGTGACCCGGGAGAATGAAAGCTGCGGGCGATTCGGGTCAGAGCGCGAATTCAGCATGGCCTCCGGCCAAATCGACGCGGTCGTGACGCCCGCCCCCGGAGCAGCATGCGAAAGAGATTTCGCCGTGACCTCGCTATTCGGCCACTCCTACGGTGATGCCGGCCGCAACGTGCGGGTGGCCGCCGGCCGTGACGGGGACAATCCCAAGGTCGAGTGGGGTGACGACAAACGCGAGGTCTTCACGGTCATCCCGAATCAGAACGCCATCTACGACTGCGCAGGCAAGGCGAAGTAACACACGAGCATGGGGGCGACCGAACGGAAGGCTTCGGCCGGGATCGCCGATCTCGTCGCCGCCACGCCGGCGTCGCGGGACCGGTACGTCGACTTTTTGCGGGCGGTCAGCATCCTCGTCGTCGTGGTGGGCCACTGGACGATCGCGCTGATCTTCTGGAATGGCGGGGTCATCCGGTCCACCAGTGCGATCGGGAAGACCCCGGGGTTGTGGATGGCCACGTGGCTGTTCCAGGTCATGCCCGTGTTCTTCTTCGTCGGGGGCTATGCCAACTACGTCGCCTACCAGTCGACCCTCCGCAAGGGCGGCTCGGCCGGGGCCTTCATCCGCAGCAGGGTGCGGCGGCTGCTGGTGCGGTCGGGGGTGCTGCTGGCCGGGTGGGCGGTGCTTCAGATCGGCCTTCATGTGACCGGCACCGGCACTCCCACCGGCCCGCGCATCGGCGAACTGGTGCTGCTACGAGGGGTCCGCCCGCCGGGCCAGACAATCCCCTTTGGCCCGCTGTGGTTCCTCGGCGTCTATCTCGTGGTCGTCTGTATCAGCCCGCTCACTGTCGCGCTTCACCGCCGCTTCCGGTGGTGGGTGCCCGCCATCATGGTGGCCGGCACGGTGATCGCCGACGCCGTCGGCTTCATCGGGGGGCACGGCGGCGTCCGCTATCTGAACGCCGTCTTCGTGTTCCTCCTCCCCCATCAGCTGGGCCACTTCTACGGCGACGGCAGCGTCGACCGCTGGTCCCGGAAGGCGCTGACGGCCATGGCCGCCATCGGTCTCGGCGGGCTCGTGCTCCTGACGAATCCCTGGGTCTTCGAGGCGGCCGGGGGCGACCGGCGCTTCGAGTGGTTCCCCGGCATCGGCCACTATCCCCGCAGCCTGCTCGGCACCGACCTCGAGAAGGTGGCCAACACCTATCCGCCGACGGTCTGCTTCATGCTCGTCGGGTTCTGGCTCATCGCCCTCGTGCTGTTGCTGCGGCCGCGCCTCAGCCGGTGGCTCCAGCGGCCGGGGCCGTGGCGGGTCACGATCCTCGGCAACGCCTGGATCATGACCCTCTTCCTGTGGCACATGACGGCCTACCTGATGGCCATCCTGGTGCTGTGGCCGCTGGGCTTCGGCCAGGAGCACGAACCGACCGCCCGCTGGTGGCTCGAACGGCCCCTCTGGATCGTCGTCCCCGGCGCCTTCCTGGCTGGCTTGATCGCCCTCTTCGGCCGCTTCGAAACCCAGGGCCGCCGCTGACATGCGGGTGCTCTTTACGGTCCTCCCGGGGACGGGCAGCCTCCGTCCCCTGCTCCCGGTGGCCGCTGCACTGCGGGCGCACGGGCACGACGTGGCCGTGTCCTCGTCACCGGCCCTCCGCTCGGCGGTCGAGCAGGAGAGGTTCCCGTTCTTCGCCGCCGGTCTCGACTGGGACACCTCGGATCCCCACTACATCGAGGTCCTTTGCGAGGCGGCGGGCGGACTCAGCTTTCCGCCCCTCACCGGGATGCCCCGCCTCGTCTGGGTGACGAACGAACTGTTCATCGGCACGGCCGCCCGGCGCATGGTGCCCGACGTGATACAGATCGCCCGGGAGTGGTCCGCCGATCTCATCGTCCGGCAGTCGCTCGAGTACAGCGGGTGCACCGCCGCCGAGCGCCTCGGTCTGCCGCACGCCTCGGTGGCCGACGCGGCCCACTCGGCCCTCGACCGGCGCCACGAAGTCGTGCCAGCACTGAACGGGCTGCGTTCGTCGGTCGGGCTCCCACCCGACCCAGCCGGCGAGATGGTGTTCCGCTACCTGCACCTGTGCTTCGCTCCGCCTCGCTTCGACGGCGACGGGGCCCTCTTCCCGGCAACAGCCCACTTCCTGCGTCACATCGATCCGACACCGACTGCGGAGTCGTTGCCCTCGTGGCTGGACGCGCTGGAGGCGCGGCCGACCGTGCTCGTCAGCATGGGAACTGTCTTCCACCGGACGACCGGGATCTACGAGGCGGTCCTGGAGGGCCTGCGGGACGAGCCCGTCAACCTGCTGGTGGCGGCAGGGTTCGACCAGGATCCGGGCCGCTTCGGTCCGCAGCCGCCCCACGTCAGGGTCGAGCCCTACCTGCCGGTGACGGCGCTGCTTCCCCGTTGCGACCTCTTCGTCACCCACGGAGGTTTCAACAGCGTCAAGGAGTCGCTGGCCGCTGGGGTGCCCATGGTCGTCATCCCCATCTCCGCCGATCAGCCCTACAGCGCCGAGCGCTGTGCCGCTCTCGGCGTGGGCCTGGCCCTCGGGCCGGAGGAGCGAACCGCTTCCGACGTCCGCCGGGCAGCTCGAACGGTGCTGGCCGACGGGGGTTTCACCCGCCGGGCCAGGGAGATGCGGCGCGACATGGCGGCCCTGCCCGGCCCCGAGCACGCCGTCACCCTCCTCGAGTCCCTGCATCGCAACCCCGTCCCGCCGCCGTCCGTCACGATCCGACCGGTGGGTGGCGGTCGTAGCATGGCGCCCATGTCTTCAGTCGACGAGATCGCTCCTGACATCTACCGGATCTCGACGTGGATCCCCGACATCACGCCGGACGGGTTCACGTTCAACCAGTTCCTCGTGAGGGCCGACGAGCCGTTGCTGTTCCACTGCGGTCACCGGGGCCTGTTCCCGCAAGTTGCCGAGGCGGTGGCCAAGGT
>JAICGL010000070.1 GCA_025923175.1 Acidimicrobiia bacterium | reverse complement strand
TGACAACCAGCGTCACCGGACCGGTCGGCTTGTCCTGAGCGGTCCTCGTGCCCTCGGGCGACGCGCTCGACAGTTCGCTGAGCACCGCCTCGATGTCGTTGGGGTTCGCGGCCAGCATCCGTCGCCCCGACGCCTCGTCGACACTGGCGGTGTGGGGCAGCCATTTGGCCCAGTCCCAGTCGGCCTCGCGCGACTTGTCGGTGAGGATGGCGATGCGAAGGTCGGCCGGGCCGTGGTGGACGGCCGCCTGGCAGACAAGGCTGCGCAGCAGCGACACTGTGATGGCGCGCTGGCCGACGATGCCGGCGCTCTTCCCGCCGGCCAGGTCGAGCCCGACAGGGGCCAGCGGGAGTTTGCCGAGTTGCGCTATCGCCTCGGCGACGTCAGGCGGCGGCTCGTTGGTGCCTCCATACGAGCCTGGCGCCGACTCGAGGAACGGGGTCCACGTCTGGGTGGCCACACCCAGGCAGAGCTGGAGGAAATCGTCGTGGTTGGGTCGGCGCTCCCAGAGGTGGGTGCTCGGCGCGGTCGCCCGGCGAACTGCCTCCGCCGGATCCGGCAGGCGCTCGCGAAGCCGAGCGACCTCGGCCCGGCGGGCATTGATCAGTCCCCGCCGGAACTCTTCCAGCGTCTGTTCTGCCTGGACCGCGCCTTCGGCGGACTCCTTCTTGATCCGCTTCTTGTCCTGCATGTAGTTGCCGAGCGCCATGGCGGGGCTCATGAGGGCGAAGGCCATCATGGCCGGGTTGAGCGCGAGGCCCATCACGATCCCGAAGGCTGCAGGCATCCCGACCTGGAGCCAGCTGAAGCGGACGCCGGACGTGGGCGGCCGGATGGCCGCGGGCAGCCGCAAGGCTGCGGCGCCGGGCCGAGCCGCAGAGCGAGGCTGCCGGTTGAAGGTCATGGTGCCGTTGCGTCGAGGGGCGCCGAGCTGGGGGCGGTCGCCGGGGCTGGCCGGTCCGATCGCGACCTGGACCGCGCCCATCTGCACGACCTGGCCCGGCTCGAGGCGGATCGCCGGAGGCAGCCGGTATCCCTCGATGATGGTTCCGTTCTTCGACTCCTGGTCCCGCAGCACAACTTCGCCGGACGGGCTGACGTCGAGGCGGGCGTGGGTCGGCGAGACGGTCTTCGACACGAGGTCGATGTCGGCGTCGCCCCGCCCGAGGATGTGGGCACCGGCCGACAGGGGGATGCGGCGACCGCCGTCAACGCCTCCGACGATGTGCAGCTCCACGAGGGCGCTGGCGTCCGGCGCTGTGTCGGGCCCGTCGGCCGGCTGGATGAGTGCCCCCTGCCGCAGGCCGGCATTGGCGATGCGGGTCGCGCCGTCGACGAAGCGGCCGTCGACGAGCAGCCCTGCTTGTTCGTCGACCGGTTGGCCGGTGATCGCCGCCGCCAACGTGGCGACGGTCTCCTGCTCGGGGTCGAGGTCGAGGGCAATCTCCCGCTCGACGCCGTTGAACAGGACGGCAACGTTCATGTGGCCCTCCGCCGGTGTGCCGGTCCTCGTTCCTCAGGTGAACAGCCGTGACGAGGCCCCGGAATAGTACCTACCGGGGGCGAATCAGTCCTGAGAAATCGTTGGCCGGTAAGGAGGAACGCACCGTGCCGCCGCTGTCAATTGGCCAGCAGGACCAGCCGGATGACGACGGCGATGGGGGACAGGACCACGAAGGCGATGCCGAGCAACACCGCTATGCCGCTCAGCACGAGGGCCGGACCGCCGAAAGCCGTGAGTGCGTCGTTGACATGTTCGATGACGGCGCCGGGCCCGTCGCGAAATGGGGCGAGATCGTTCCGGTAGAAGCTGATGCAGCGTTTGCCGGTGCCAACGAGGCCGGGCTTGGACGACTCGCCGCTCTGGCGCCACTTGCTCCCGAGGCCGCCCGCCTCGGTGACCGTCGACATGGCGGTCGTGAGGTCGTCAAGGAGGGTCGGGAGGTTGTCAAGAACTTCCTGCATCCGGGCTCGATGCCGAAGGAGCCGTACACCGGGGAAGGTGAAGAACGCCAGGCAGATCAGGCTGGACACGATGTGAGGCCGGTTTTCCCAGAGTGGGGAGGGCCCCGCCAGCCAGATCACCAGCCCGGCGATGAGCGCCACCCGCCCGAGAAACGCGAGCGGCTTGATGGAGGCGCGGGCGATGGCAGCACCCCGCCCCAGGAACTCGTCAGCCATTTCCCGAGCCAACTGCTGTCGATCCCCATCCATCTCACACCCTCCCAGCAAGAGGCGGGTTCCGTATAGTACCCACCGAGGGCCCATCGCCCTGGGACCTGGCGTTCGCACAAGGAGGGTCGCACAGTGCCGTTGGGAAGGACCTCGGGCCCGAACCCTCCGAACTGGGGAAACGACAGTGTGTTCTTCTGGACGCGACTGGTCGACTTCGTCTTCCTCGTCGCCATCCCCGGGTCGTACTTCGCCAGCGGGTCATCGGCAGTTGTGGCGACCGTCATCCAGTTCGCCATCGAGTTCACCATCACGAGTTGGTTGCGGCGCCGTCGCCGCCGGTGGTGGGAGCGTTCGCAACGTCCCGGCGGTGAGGCCGTCGCCTGACGGCTGTCACCCGACAGCGACGCCGACGGTCGCCGCCTGTGCGGTGAGACCTGCGTCGATCCCGGGGCTGGCAGCGACGATCAGGGCGCTCCCGAAGCCGGCGCGGGACGCGGCGGCCGAAAAGGTGGCCAGGACGATCTGGCTCTGCTGCGGATCGGCCGGGCGTACGACGAGCACGTCCCGTGTCCGCCCCGGCGGTTCGGGGCGGAGGACGGCCCAGTGCAGTTCCCCCACACCCTGGACGGTGTGACGGGCATCGCGCAGGGCGGCGAGGCGCGGATCATCGGTTGCGGGTGCCTCGAGCGGATACGAGAGATCGTCGGGCACGAGGACCTTTGGTCCGTCAGGCAGGCCTTTCACCTCCCCGGGACTCAGCACGGTGCTCACGCTGAATCCGGGGTTGAGGAACAGCCAATGGTCGTCGGGCCAGAGCCGGGCCAGTTCTTCCCCGGTGGGTTCGACCCGGCCGACGGGATCGTCATCCGGCACGACGTAATCAAGCCGGTCCTCCGTGGTGAATCCGAGAATCGCTGGCTCACCACCGATGTCGAGTGTGACGAAGCGGAAGACAGCGTGCTCGTCACTGTCGAAATCGACCTCCGCGACGGGCAGGAAGATGGTCCCGTACCAGAGCGCTTTCCACAGCGCCGGACGGGCGGCGGGATCGGCGATAACGGCGTCGATGGCACGTTCCAGCGGTGTTCTGGCGGGCGGGTCGGGCTGGTCAGCATCGGCGCCTTCCGGGATCATCTCGGCCAGCATCCGCAAGGCGCGCAGGAGGGTCAGGGCCGTGCAAGAGTCGAAGGGCCATCCGCCGAGAGCGACCTCCAGCCACATGCGGGCGTGGTTGCGGATCTGCGACGGCAACAGCGCTCCGCTGCAGCACGTGGTGAGGAAGTCGCCCAGCATCTCCAGGGCCTCGGGCGACATGGTCGGGCACGTCAGAGCGGCAGTGTCGGGATGTTCCTCCCCTTGCTCGAACAACTCGTCCAGCGCGGCGAGGGCCAATAGCACGATGTCGCCGAGGTCGGTCGGCGGACTCAATGGGTGTCCGGCGGCTGGCGCACGATGCGCACAACCTCGAAGCTGGTCGCGTCGACCAGCCACAGGCGGTGCCGCGGGACGGTGACGCCACCGGGCGGGTCCGAGCCACGCCATGCCCCTCGGGCACAGAGGGCGCCGGCCTCGATGCGAACCTCGAGTTCATAGCCCATGTCGGGTTCCGCTCCGGTCTCCGTCCAGAAGGTCCGGTTGCCCATGTTGAGAGCTTCCGGTTCGTAACACGGGAAGTAGACGAGTTCGCCGGGCGAGGGGCCCGCATCTGGGTCAGACATCACCAGGAGGAGCGCCTCGAGGAATTCGTCGGGGACGACACCCCGCAACGCCTCGAGAGCCTCCGTCACTTCTTCTTGTCCGGAATGGGGCTACGGGTGATCGCGCCCGGTCCCTTGAGGCCAAGGGTGCACACGAAGTCCGTCCACCGATCGGCGTCGCGATAGCGGAGATTGCGGACACCTCCCTTGTACGGGTCCGAAAACCATCCGGGCCGGGGTGGTCCTTCGGAGCCATAGGCAATGGGAAAGCGTCCTGGGGTGGGCAGCGCGGCTATCTCGGCGTCGTCGTGTACCGCCTCCTGAGCGCGTTCCTGGGCCTTGATCGGGCTGTGCTCGATGGTCCCTGGCCCTCGGAGCCCCAGACGGCAGATGAACTCCGTCCAATCGCCACCATCGTGGTATCGGACAATTCGTGGATCCGCTCCCGGACTCAGCCACCACCCCTCGCTGGGCGGGTCCGGCAGAGGCCGCGGGAGCCGCGGAGGATCCGGGAGAGAGCAGCTCATCGGCTGCTCTGCTGCGCTTGCTCAGCTTCGATGCCGCCCTCGGTGATGACGCCGGCGACATCCTGAACGATGGCTTCACGGCCAGCGGCGAGTGTGGCCGCCGCGGTCACGACCGGCACCTTCTTCACGACCTTGCCCCACATCGGCAGCTCCTTCCTCGTGTGGAGGAGGTAGCGCGTCTTTTGGGCCATTTGATAGCCCCCGCCGGTCATGGCGAAGCGGATCTTGCGGTTGACGACGTCGGCAGCCCCTTTCTTGAATGCCTGGGCCGGTGTGAGCTCGCTCATGGTCTTGCCGCTGAACTTGTAGAAACCGGGGATGACGTCCTCCGCGAGATCGGTGCCGATCTTCATCTTGTCCGAGATCCAGCGGGCCTTGCCGGTTGCGGTGGCTCCCCTCCCGGCGATCGCTCCGCTGCGGGAGGCGAGGCCGCCCGCGCCCGCGGAGAGCACGGTGATCGCGATCTGCGGGGCCAGCTTGCCGAGCCATCGGCCGGGGTTCTCCCTCAGCGTGTCGTAGTCGATGATCACCTTGCCGACGTTGACGGCCATTCCGAGCGGGTTGTGCATGGCGTAGGAGATCGCGCTGCGGATCAGCTGTTGATTGTTCTTGATCCACTTGACTGCATCCGCCATGCCCCAGGGGGTGGCGAGGTAGCCCAGCATCGCGATGCCCTTGCCGATGTCGACGACGCCCTGGCCAAACCCGACGGCGAAGTCCTTGGCGAAGTTGACTGCTCCTCCGAGTGCCTTCCGGAGCCTGCCGAAGCCCTTGGGTGGCGGTTTGGCGAAGACCGTTCTGTCGGTCATCTCATCGAAGACACGAGCGGCTTGCTCGAGGGCCTGTTCCCGACGTTCCTTGAGGTCCTTGTACTCCTTCTTGATCGTGTCGACCTCGTGGCGGCGTTCTTCGGGGACGTCACCATCGATCCCGAGCATGTCGGCGCGCTGGCGGAGGAGCGCCAGGTCCGCCTGGATGTCGTCAAGCTTCGTGGCCAGGCGGCCCAGCTCGTCGCCCGTCCATCCGAGGACGTTGCGGGCGTTCACCAGATGCTCGGGAAGTGGCTGCTTCTCGATCCCGCCCTTGAACGCCTGGAAGCCGGCACCGCGCCACGACACGCCGTCGGTGAGTGTCTGGAGCTGGCCCGCCGCCCGCTGAGCGAAATCGAGAGCTCCGGCGGCATCGTGGAGCATCCGACCCGCTGACCGGATGCGGTCGCCGTCTCCCTGGAGCGGCTCGAGGTCAGCCGGGTGGAACTGCGGCGTGCTGTCGAACAGGAAGGACATCAGGGTTGGGGGCCCACCGCCGCAGCGATCTCCGCGTCGACCTGTTCGTAGATCGCCGCCGTCGCCGTGAGCGCCTTCTCCATACCGGTGAGGAACTCGCCGATGATCTTGAATTCGTCTTTCCAGCGCTTCCGGAAGCCGTCGAACTCATCGGCGGCCTTGTCGCCGGCCCCTTCCTGGACGTGGCCGTTGGCCCAGTCCAACCTGGATCTGGCGTCCTCCAGGCCCGCGACGGCGCGGGTCGCCTCGGTGACGGCCGCCCTCAGCTGTCCGGGATCGACGCTGAAGGACTCCAAGGCCTACCCCTGGAACTGCTGGGAGATGTTCCGCTCCGCCTCGTCGTAGGCGTTGGCCGCGGACTCGAGCAGGCGGGCCACTCCGTCGAGGGCCTCCTGGCACTTCCCCCAACTCTGGTTGAAACTCTCGTAGTAACCGTTGAAGGCGCTGGCGCCCTGCCCGGTCCACGAGCCGGTGAGCTCCCGCACCTTGCCCATCATGCGGTTGAACTCCTGGGCGATGTTGCTGGCCGTGCCCCGCATGTCGCCAGCGGTGGCCCGCAGTTCGCCGGAGGTGACGGTAAGGCGACCACTCATGTGGTGCACTCCTTTTGTCGTGGCACCCCGGGTCAGCCGGGGACTGCCGTACGCGGGGCAATGGTATCGACCAACCGCCTGATCGGCACCTGGCTTTTTCAGGATCCCTCGCTACGATTGCCGCCGGGAACGAGCCGAGGGAGGAATGGGCCATGCCCGTGCTCGAGGACACCGTCGACTTCAAGGTTGCGACTCTGAACGACCTGCTGGACGCCGACGTTCGCACGGGCGTCCCGGTCGCCGCCGACGACAAGTACAAGCGTTGGGCATTCCTCTCGACCGGCCTGGCCGGGATGCTGCTCGTCGCCCTGATCGTTGCCGTGGTGATGGGTGGAGGAAACGACGGGGGCGGCACGGCGGCGACCAAGCCGGTCGCAGCTCCGCCGAACACGCAGCCGGTAGACATCAAAGTCGGCACGTCGCTGCCAACGGGGATCGAAGTCAACGCGAAGGTAAGCGTCCTCGATCAGGACAACAAGGTCCTGGCCAGTGGAGCCACCGTGATCCAGATCAAAGAGACGCCGGCCACGGTCGGCAAGAACACGATCAAGACCGCTGTTGTCGCGGTGAGCAACGACGATTACCCGGACGTCAGCGCGGTCAATCTCGAAGACCTCCGGGTCCGGCTCGGCACGCTGCCCAAGGCAACGACGACCACGACCGCCGCGCCGAGCACCACACCGACGCCGATCGAGCCGGCCCCGGCGACAACGCCGCCGAGCTGATCTCGGTCGTTCGTTCTCAGCCAGGTTTCAGGGTCAGGCGCCGCGCCTGACCCTGACCAGCCTGAAAAGCCGTCCCAGCCCGAGGAGACCCAGGCCGAGCGCCATGTAGGGCACGGTGTCCGCTCCGCTCCTGGCGAGGGGAGCACCGGCCGTCGTTGCGGCTCCGGCGGTCTGCGAGCTCTGGCCGACCGAGGTGCCCGGTCGTGTGACCGAGCCAGGCCGGGTGGCGGTTGCCGAACTCGTCCGGGTGGCCGATGCCGAGCGCGAATTCGAGCCCGACGACGTGCTCGATCCCCCGGAGGTGGGCGGTTGGAACGCAGACTCGTCGGACCCCGGCCTACCTGCCGCGTCACGGCGCTTCGGCGCGTCACTGGCGGGAACACCCGCCGGAGGACGAGGCAGGGCGGGCACGATCGCCATCCCGACATTGGTGGTCGTCTCGGCACCGCCGGCCAGGAACGCTTCACCGCACTCCCCGGCGGCGCTCGCTCGATTCGTGATCGTGCCGAGGTCCGAGCCTGGTTCGACCCGAGCGTTGAGTTCGAGGACGCGCGTTTCTCCAGTGTCGATAGCACCGATGTTTTCGAACACCAGGTCACCGTTCGGTGAACGGGTGGCACGCGGGACGCTCGTCATCGCAGTCCACTCGACTCCCCGGCTGGCGATGGGGGAGTCGGTGACCCTCACCTTGTCGAGCAGGCAGTCGTTGGGGTTGTGGACCTCGAGCTTCCAGGAGAAATTGTCGCCCGGTCGGATGGTTGTGGGATCAGAGATCTTGGTCAGGCCGATGCCGGGACACTTGACCCCGCCCGCCGGCACGGCCAGGCCGACCTCGGTGTGACCGATGCGGAGTTCGGCGGCGGTCTCGAAGAGGCGCACGACGGCCATGTCAGCGGCGGCTGACACCCTGGTGCCAGTCTCCGTCGGCTTCGAGCCGTGACGGCCGAAGATGGCCCGGGGCTCGCCGCCGATCCGGATGTCGCCGACGGGTTGCCCGTCGATGAAGATGCCGCTGCGGTCACCGAGGTCGCCCATCCCGACGGCGACGAGTTCGTCGTCCTGGAAGAGGCGGATGGCCGGCCGCTCTTCGTCGTCGCTGTTCTCGGGACGGAACGTCACCTCGCCATGTGTGCCGTCCGTTCTGGCGCGCATCACCCACTCGCCACCGACCTCGAGGGTGAACTTCTGGTCGACGCCGGGAAGGCCGAACGTGACGGGAGCGATCGTCTGGCGCAGTTCGGCGACGGCGGCGAATCGCCCGGGCCGGTCAGGGATCGGTTCGAGGTAGGTCCGGGACTTGGTCGTGGACACTGCTCGCCCCGGTTCGTCAGCGCTGAGTGACGCAAGAGGCTTCTTCTTCTCGGGATCGAAGTCCACATCGCCCACTTCGGTGTCGTCGGCCGACGCCGCCGCCCGGGCGAGATCGTCGCCGATCACACAACCGGTGGACACGGCCCGGGCCGCCGCCTCCGCCCGGAGAAGGTCGGCCTTGACCACCGGCTCCAAATCGGTGTTGGTCTCCCGCCGGACCGGGTCGCCAGTCGGTGGCGCCTTCGAGTCGGCGGGGCTTCCCATGTCAACGTCGATGCCGACCGCGTCAGGGGGATCGAGAGTGACCGCCCGGGCGTGGGCCTGACCGGTGAGCCCGGAGAAGCCGGTCACGATCGGCCGGCCCAGCTCATCGGTGAAGGCCGGCAGTGGCTGGGAGGCGTAGATCGCGTCGGCCATCGCCATGTCGACCGTGACGGCGTCACCTTCGGAGAGCTCGGGATCCGAATGGAGCACAGTCCCGGTCCCGTAGGCGACGAAGGCATCGTTGCCGAGGCGACCGAACGCGTCGTTCGACGGGACCACCTTCTTTGCCGCCCGGAGCTCCGGGTTGGGGAAACCCCGACCGACCGGCCGGAAGGAGACCCGACCTGAGGTGCCGCTGAGAACCGTCGGCCGGATCTGGGTATCCGGCGCTCGGCGGTCTCCGGCCCCCGGGACCGACGAGATGGCACCGGCGCCGGAGCCGGCCAGAAGAAGACCTGCGGCAGCTGCGATTGCAACGAGTGACGTGGTTCGTGTCCGCATGGGCCACAGTGTTCCTCATGGTGGCCCTCGGGGGCCATAGGCCGAGCGAGCCAAGCCGCGGCCCAATACAGTGCCCGCATGCTCGACCGCACTCGGAAGCTCGTCTCTGGCGCTGTTGTCGCACTCGTGAGCTTGGGCGTCGGCGGGTGCTCGTCGTCGGACGAGAAGAGCGGGCAGGCGACGAGCAACAACACCTCCGAGGGCCGGGAGGGTGCGGAGCCGGGCAACGGGCGGCTGCTGATCGTCCTGGACGAGGCCGGTCGCGTGGCGTCGATTGATCCGAAGACCGGAGACAAGCGCGACATCGCCGATGTGTTCGTCGAGCGGGGCGGCCTGGCGGTCCGCAGCAGCGGGCTGGCGCTGTTTCAGGCCAAGGGCAAGCCCGACGAGGATGGCAAAGAAGGAGAGCCGGACGGGCGCGTCGTCATCGTTGATGCCATCGGTGGCAGGGCAACTCCGACTATCGGGTTGAAGAGCCGGGGTGGCGAATATGGCGATGGTGCCGGAGATCCTGAAGACCTCCCGATCTTCGCCGCTTTGCGCGAGGCCGGCGGGGGGAAGCGGTTCGTGATGATTCCTTCCAACTCCGGCACGCTCCTCGTGAACCTCGAGAAGCGCAGCGCCGTCGATCTCTCAGCGACGTTCGGGGTGCCCGGAAAGTTCGGCGGTCAGACCAAGTTCTCACCGGACGAGAAGTGGGGGATCGTCAATCTCCAGGAGAAGGGCCTGGTCCTCTTCTCGACCGACGATCCGGCGAAACACTCTGCGATCGACGGCTTCTCGCTGGGATTCTCGGGCGACGGCAAGCTGCTCTTCGTCGACAACGCCAAGCGGGACGGGCCCGGGAAGGTCTGGGGGCAGCCGGTGGAAGGCGGAGATGAGATCGTCTTCGCCGAAGGTGACATCCGGTTCAGGGGCTCGGTGGGGAACTCGGTCGTCATTGCCGAACCGACCACGCTCTATCTCAGCAGCCGGCCCGGGGACCGGCGGCCGCTCGACATCCCGTACGACCGCAATGCCGACGACGGGCCGTTCGTCAGCCCGATCGGTACAGGAGGGCGAGGGCTCATGTTCTCCGGCAGTGAGGAGGACCGGCGCTGGGCGCTCGTCGACGAGAGCGAGGCCAAGGTCACGCCTCTCCCGGCCCTGGACAAGTTCACCGTGGTCAACGTGACGGAGAAGCGGATCCTCTTCGCGAGCGGCTACAACGAGGACGCCCGGGCCGCAAGCACCTTCGCTCTGCTCGACGTCCCCAGTGGGGCCATCACACCCGTCGCCACTTGGGACCCGGCCGGAACGAACGCCGGTCCCCCCATTGCCTCGCCTGATGGCCGTTCCGTGGTGATCTCCTACGACCGGGAAGGGGAACGCGGCTACCGCAGCATCCTGATCAAGCCCGGCGAAGGCGTGACGGAACTCGACGGCGGCATCGAGGCATGGGCTCCCGACGGTTCGACGGTGCTCCTCGTTCGCGTCGTCGACGACACACCTCACATGATCGTCGTCGATCTCGCGACGAAGAAGGAAAAGGATCTCGGCTCCGGCTGGGGCGGGGTCTGGACGACGAGTTAGGCGCCGTCAGGCGTAGGTGGCGGAGGCGGACCCGACCAGGCGCCAGGGGGTTTCGTCGTTGCCGTCGAGGGCCATCGTCCAGGATTCGGTGAAGGTCGTCTCTTTGTCCTTGCTGCCTTCGACGACGGTGGTGGTGTCGCGGTTTTCGCGGTAGCGGCGGCCGGTGAGTTCGGCGTGAATCGTCATCACCGGCGGGGTGGCGTGTGCGTCGATGGCGCCGATCCGGATCGACTTCAAGACGGGGCCGCGCACGACGAGGCGGGTGCGCTTCGACTTGTCGTAGCCGTAGAGGAGTTCGTCGATAGCGGCCTGGCTGGCGACCAGCGAGAGGGAAACGTCGTCGCCGTCGACGGCTTCGGCCCAGGCGGCGACGGCGCGGCGGGCGGAGGCTTCGAGGACGTCGGGGTCGAAGCGGCCGTCGATGTTGGTCAAGTCCAGCGCTGCCGTACGGGCATCGCCGTCGAAGGACAGCGGCGCGATGTCCTTCACTTGTTCGTCGGGGACGTTGCCGATGGTGGCGACCTCGGCGACCGCCTCGTCGCGCAGGCGGGCGATGTCGGCGTCCGGGCGGGCGACGATGTCCTGCTGGATGACATGGCCGCCTTCGGCGTCCTGCTCGATCGAGACGAGGAACCAGT
>JAICGL010000069.1 GCA_025923175.1 Acidimicrobiia bacterium | reverse complement strand
GTGACGCCGGCTCGAGCCGCCGCCGCCCGGATCTCCTCCGGCGTGGTCATCCCGTCGAGCGGCCGGTCGGGATAGACGCCGTTGACCACCAGCGGCCCCAGCGTCAGGCCGATCCGCTCCGTGAGCGCCTGGGCGGTTTCCACCGTCTCGTTGACCGGAGTCTCCTCGGGCAGCGTGACCAGCATCACCTGGGCACGGTCGGGGTCGGCCAGCATCTCGGTGACCTCGACCGCCTGGGTGAGGATGGGTCCCACCCGCACGGCGTCGAGCAGCCCCTTGGGCGAGAGGAGGAACGTGACGGCGTGGCCGGCGGCCGGCCCGTCGACCACGATGACGTCGGCCGCCCGGGCGTTCTGGAGGGCCTTCACCTTCCCCAGCACGAGGATCTCCTTCATCCCCGGCACGGCGGTGGCCACGATGTCGAGCGCCCCGGTGCTCGCCAGCCGCTTGGACATCTTCCCGAGGCCGTGGGTCTCGAGGTACTCGACGAGAGCCTCGTCGGCCGCCAGGGGCAGGACGGTCAGGCCGGGATAGACCTCCAGCTCGTCCTCGATGGCCGGAACCCCGAACATCGAGGCCAGCCCCGACTTGCCCTCCAGCTCCACGAGCAGCACCTGGCGACCGGCCTGAGCAGCTGCCACCGACAGGGCGGCGGCAGTCGTCGTTTTGCCCACGCCGCCCTTCCCCGCCAGGATGATCACCCGGGACGAGGAGCACCACTCGGCCAGCTCCATCGACCCAATGGTAGAGATCCTCAGTGCGACGCCCGCCCCTCACTTTCGTGACCTTGCTCCTTGTGGCCCTGTCGTGGGCTGCCGCGGCCGGCGCGAGCGAAGCCGCCCAGAGCCCCGAGCCCCACATGGATGTCGTGCAGGTCCAGGGGGCGATCGACCCGGTCGTGGCCCGGCTGATCAAGGATTCGATCGAGCAGGCCCAGACCAATGGCGCCACCGTGGTGATCCTCCAGGTCGATTCCCACGGGGCGCTCGACACCGACCCGGTGGCCCTCGTCGACGCCGTGTACGCCTCGAAGGTCCCCGTCGCCGTCTGGGTCGGGCCCGGTAAGTCCGCCGCCCGGGGTGCCGCGGCCGGCCTCGCCGCGGCCGCCTCCTTCTCGGCCGCCGCTCCGAGCGCCCGGATCGGCCCCGCCCAACCCTTCCGTCTCGACAGCGGGGCGCGGGTCTCCTACAGCCGCGTCTCGACCGACCCGGCCCGGGACGGTCGCATCACGCGCCGGCTCGACGGCCTCGCCGACCAGCGAACGACCGGTGCCAAGGCGGCCGAGGCCGGTCTCATCGACGCTGTCGCCCCCACCCTCGGCGACCTGATCGTCGCCCTCAACGGCAAGGAGGTACCGACGGCCGCCGGGCCCGTCCGCCTCACGACGGCCAAGCAGGTCGACACCAAGGACGGGCCCCGCCAGAGCGTCGACCAGCCGGTGCGGTTCCTCAAGCCGGGGACGTTCGAGTCGGTCCAGCACTCGCTGACGAGCCCCTCGGTGGTGTTCCTGTTGCTCATCGTGGGTTTGGGGCTCATGGTGTTCGAGTTCTTCACGATGGGGATCGGTCTCGCCGGCGTGACCGGCGCCGTTTCGATCGCCGGAGCCTTCTACGGGGCCTCGCACCTCCCGGTGACCTGGTGGGCGCTCGGCCTGCTGGTGCTGTCGACATTCGGGTTCGCCGTCGACGTCCAGGCCGGTCACCAGGGTTTCTGGACAGGTATCGGCGCCGTCGGGCTCCTGGTGGGCGCCTTCATGCTCTTCGGCGGCTCGTCGGCTCTCAACGTGCCGCTGTGGCTGGTGGCCCTGATGTTCGTCGGGCAGATCGTCTTCATGCTGGGCGGTATGACGGTGGCGGTGCGCAACCGTTTCTCGATCCCGACCGTCGGTCGCGACTCGATGATCGGGGAGTTGGGAGAGGCCCGCACCGAGCTCAATCCGGACGGTGTCGTGACCGTCCGGGGCGCCCCGTGGCGGGCCCGCACCTACCGTGGCCGGCCCGTTCCCCCCGGCGGGGCGGTCCGGGTCGTGGCGGTCGATCGCCTGGTCCTCGAGGTCGAACCGGGGGACACGCCGGCCGAGGTGTGAGGCCGTCTGTAACCCCGTGCGAACCTTCCAGTCCTTGGCCAATTTCGGCCCTTGTATGGGGTAGACGGCCGAGATAGGTTCCCGACCCGCGAGCCGGCGGACCCCGCCACCGGCCGGCGGGTTTTGAGAGAGGAACCATGTTCGGGAGCGCGCGGACGCTCGAAGAAACTTGGCAGCTCCGAGCTGCCTGCCGGGGGCCCGACAGCTCACTGTTCTTCCCCCCCAGTCACTTCGAACGCAAAGAAGAGAAAGAATTCCGCGAAGAGCGGGCCAAGGCGATCTGCAAGACCTGCTCGGTGCGCCGCGAGTGTCTCGCCTACGCGCTTCGAATCCGGGAGCCGCACGGCATCTGGGGCGGGCTCAACGAGATCGAACGGAAGTCCAAGCTCGCGGCTCGAGCCGGCTAGCTCCCCAGCCGGGGCCCGGGGAACCGTTCGTCTCCCCGGCGACGGGTCACACCTTCGGCGTCGAAGTGGGCCAGGATGGCCAGGACGTACTTGCGCGACGACCCCAACAGGTCGCGAGCCTGGGACACGGTGAGGGAACCGTGACGCTCGAAGCCTTCGCGGACGACCTGGCGCGCCTTCTCCACGGCGGTGGCGGTGAAGATCGTGCCGTCGAGGTCGACGAGGAGCCCCTCCCGGAGCAGGCCCCGAACGATTTCCGGTGACCCGCCGACCTCGGCCGGAGCCGGGGGCGAGAAGGGGACGGCGTCGAGGGCCGCCAGCAGCCGCTGCGCCTCGGGCTCGCCGGCGACCCGCCCCCGGTGGGAGGCCAGCCGCGCCCGCCCCTGCTCCACCACCAGCCCTTCGGTGCCCTCCAGGGCGGCCCGGGCGCGCACGGCGTCGAGGCCGAGGGCGGCAGCCAGGGCGGGCAGGTCGAACCCGGGCTCGAGTGGCTGGCGCTTGTGGTGGTCGGCCACGAGATCGAGAGTCCGCCGCCGCACCTCGTCGAGCGTTTCGGTTGCCACGAGGTGCTCCCCGGCCGGCCGGGCGGCGCCGGACCGAACGAGCTCCTCGGCGAGCTGCTTGGCCTCGTCGGGCCCGACGCCGGCGAGCGCCGCGAGGTCTGCCGGCCGCAACCACGGCCGCCCGGCCAGGATCCGCTGTCCGGGCGTGAGCGGGAGTCGGCCGGCGGCCAGCCGGGCCCTGCCGACGGGGGAGACGTCAAGAACCTCGGCTCCGCCGACGGTTGCCTGACTGCCCGAGTCGCGAAGCACGATGCGGTCACCAGGCTGAAGCGGGAGGGGGACATCGAGTCGCAGCCGCCCGAACAGCTCGCCGTCGGCGGTCTCGGAGGCGGTGCGGATCAGGCGGAGGCGGACGTCGTGCTCGCCCGAGCCGATGTAGGCCTTGTACATCCCCTGGTGCAGCTCGACCTCGGGCAGGGCCGTGAGGGCGGCGTCGACCACCGAGGTGACCGCCCACTGGTCGGCCAGCACCAGCGCCGAGCCTCGAGCCAGCTCGGTGTGGTCGACGCCGGCCAGGTTGAGGGCCACCCGCCGGCCGGGGCCGGCCTCGGCCAAATCCTCGTGGTGGCTCTCGATGTGGCGGACCCGGGCCCGCTTCCGGCCGGGAAGGATCAGGACCTCGGCGTCGAGGGGGAGGGTGCCGCCGGCCATGGTGCCGGTCACGACCGTCCCGGCGCCCTTGGCGGCGAAGACCCGGTCGACCCAGAGCCGGGGGCGGCCCCGGTCGGCGGCCAGCGGTGCGGCGGCGAGCATGGCGTCGAGGGCGACCCGCAGCTCCTCGAGACCCCGGCCGGACCGGGAATCGACAGCCAGCACCTCGGTCGGTGTGAACGAGCCGGCCTGGGCGAGCCGCTCCTCGACCTCGAGGCGGGCGAGTTCGAGCAGGTCGTCGTCGACGAGGTCGGCCTTGCTGATGACGGCCAGCCCGTGGGAGATGCCCAGCAGGTCGAGGATCCGCAGGTGTTCCTCGCTCTGGGGCATCCACCCCTCGGTGGCCGCCACCACGAGGATCGCGGCCTCGACGGCGCCGACCCCGGCCAGCATGTTCTTGAGGAACCGGACGTGCCCCGGCACGTCGACGAACCCGAGCTCCTGCCCCGACGGCAAGGTTGTGAACGCGAACCCGAGGTCGATGGTGAGCCCCCGGGTCTTCTCCTCCGGCCACCGGTCCGGATCGGTGCCCGTCAGGGCGAGCACCAGCGACGACTTGCCGTGGTCGACGTGTCCCGCGGTGGCTACGACCCTCACCGGGTGATTGTGGCAAGCGCGGCGGCCAAGCGGGTGTCGTCGGACGGGTCGACGGTGCGCAGGTCGCAGATCATGGCACCGGCGTCGACCCGGGCCACGATGCCAGCCGAGCGCAAGGCGCCCAGCGCGGCGTCTGCGTCGGAAACCTCGATGGACACGCCGCAGGAGGGGATCGTCAGGCCGGGCAGCGAGCCGCCGCCGGCGACCGCCTCGGTGTCGACCACCTTGGCGCTGGGGACGGCAGCCGCCACCGCCTCCGCGCGCTCCCGCAGTGCGCTCACCGGGGTGGCGGCCATCCGCCACAGCGGGATGGCATCGCCGTCGTTGGCCAGGTAGGCGAAGGCGACGGACTGCAGGGCGGCCAGGGCCATCTTGTCGGCCCGCACGGCCCGGGCCAGCGGATGGCGGGCGACGGTCGCCACGAGGTCGGCCCGGCCGGCGATCACCCCGGCTTGGGGCCCGCCGAGCAGCTTGTCGCCCGAGAACGTGACCAGCGCCGCCCCGGCCTCGAGGCACTGGCGGGCGCCGGGCTCGTCCTGCAGCCAGGCGGGGCGCTCGGCCAGCCAGGGGGTCGACTCGTCCAGCAGGCCGGAGCCGATGTCGACGACCACCGGCGGCCCGAGGCCCGCCAGCGACTCCACCGGGGCCGACTCCACGAAGCCGACCATCCGGTAGTTGGAGGCGTGCACCCGCAGGATCATCGCCGTCTCGGCCGACATGGC
This sequence comes from Acidimicrobiia bacterium, assembly GCA_025923175.1. Classification (GTDB taxonomy): domain Bacteria; phylum Actinomycetota; class Acidimicrobiia; order IMCC26256; family BP-133; genus BP-133. The sequence continues at coordinate 6,306 of JAICGL010000069.1, read as the reverse complement.
CCGTTCGTAGTCGGCTCTCCGGGTGCGGTTGGTCGTCCCCACCTCCACAAGGCGGGCCCCCGATTCGGCCATCACGTCCGGAACCCGGAACCCCCCGCCGATCTCCACCAGCTCGCCCCGGGACACGATGACCTCCCGGCCCCGGGCCAGCGCCGCCAGCACCAGCATGACGGCGGCCGCGTTGTTGTTGACCACCATGGCGGCCTCGGCGCCGCAGGCCCGGGCCAAGAGTGATCCGGCGTGCTCGTGCCGCGATCCCCTCGTCCCCCGGTCGAGGCGGAATTCCAGGTTGGAGTAGCCCGACGCCACCTCGCCCACCGCCGCCAGGGCGGCCGGTCCGAGCGGCGCCCGTCCGAGATTGGTGTGGACGATCACTCCGGTGGCGTTGACCACCGGCTGCAGAAGCGACCGGCCGATGTCCGCGGCGCGGCGGCGGGCGTCGCCCAGCACGGCCTCCTCGGTGACCGACTCGCCGCCCTCGACGCGGGCCCGGGCGTCGTCGATCACCGACCGGGCCACCTCGACGGCCAGCCCATGGGGCAAATGCCCGGGGGTCCGGGGCTGTCCCCCGGAAGAGCCCAGCAACTCAGAGAGCACTTTGGTCACGGAGGGCAGTCCGCGTCGGGAATCCACGGCCGCAAGCGTAGGCTTTCGGGCCATGAGCCCCGAGCTACCCCGGCCGCGTATTCCCCGGCCCAGGACCATCTTCAAGTGGCTGGTCATCAGCCTGGTGGCGATCCTCGTCGTCCCGCCGGCCGCCGCGGGCGTGGCGCTGACCACGTACCTCTTCATGCCGCTGCCGGCGTCGCTTCCCAACGAGAAGCCGCAGGCCGACTCCCGCGTGAGCACGGTCTACGCCGTCGACGGCACCGCCATCGGCGAGTTCCGCGAGGCGGAGTCGCGGGTGGTCATCCCGCCCGACCAGATCCCGCACAACATGAAGATCGCCGTCATCGCATCGGAGGACAAGCACTTCTACCAGCACTCAGGCGTCGACTGGCAGGGCATCGCCCGCGCATTCTGGGCCGACGTCCGCAACCGCTCGCTCAAGCAGGGCGGTTCGACGATCACCCAGCAGCTCGCCAAGAACCTTTACACCGACGGTCAGCGGACGATTAGCCGGAAGGCCAAGGAAGCGCTGATCGCCGCCCAGGTCGAGCGGGTCATGAGCAAGGACGAGATCCTCGCCAAGTACCTGAACACCGTCTACATGGGCGATTCGGTGTTCGGGGTGGAGGCGGCGGCCCAGTCCTACTTCAAGAAGGACGCCAAGCAGCTGACGCTGTCGGAAGCGGCGCTGCTCGCCGGCGTGCTGCCGGCGCCGAGCCTCTACTCGCCCCGCAGCAACCCCGAGAACGCCGAGCGCCGCCGCAACGAGGTCCTCAACCAGATCGGGGAGCTGCGGCTGGCCTCACCAGAAGAGGTGGCGAAGGCCAAGGCCGACTCGTACACGAACTCGGAGGGCGAAGTGAGGCCGGGGCCCAAGATCTACCCGCCGCCCGGCGTCGTCGGCCGCTACCCGTACTTCCTCGACTACCTCCGCATCTACCTGCTCGAGGTGAAGAAGTACTCGCCTGATCTCGTCTTCCGCGGCGGTCTGAAGATCGAGACGAGCCTCGACCCGCACCTCCAGGAGCACGGCGAAAAGCTCCTGAAGAAGACCTTCCCCGCTCCCAAGGATCCGGAGGCGGCGCTGGTCGCCATCGAGCCGCAGACGGGCTTCGTCCGCACGCTCGTCGGTGGCACCAACTGGGAAGAGTCGAAGGTCAACCTGGCACTCGGCCGTCTCGGCGGCGGATCCGGCCGGCAGGCGGGCTCGGCCTTCAAGCCGTTCGTGCTGGCCCGGGCGTTCGAGGCCGGGGTGTCACCCACCAAGACCTACTCCGCCCCGTCGTGCATCACACCGCGCGGGTTCCAAAAGCCGGTCTGCAACTACGAGGGCGGCAGCTTCGGCGCCGCCAACCTGTCGAAGGCCATGGCGTCGTCGATCAACACCGTCTTCGTGCAGCTGATCGTGGACGTCGGGATCAAGCAGACGGCCGAGGTGGCCAAGCGTCTCGGGATCACCAACATGGAGCCCGATAAGGCGTACGGCGGTATCGCCATCGGCACCCAGGAGGTCTCGCCCCTCGACATGTCGTCGTCGTTCGGGGTGTTCGCCGCCCGGGGGCTGCGGGCCGAACCCACGCCCGTCCTCAAGATCACCCAGCGGGACGGGTCGGTGCTCGAGGACAACACGGTCGAGGACCGGACGACCCGCGTGCTCGAAGAGCCAGTGGCCGACAACATGAACAAGGTCCTCACCGGTGTGGTCGAGGCCGGGACCGGCACCGCAGCCAAGATCGGACGGCCGGCGGCGGGCAAGACCGGGACGTCGGAGGAGTACCAGAACGCCTGGTTCGTCGGCTACACGCCGACCCTGTCGACTTCCGTCTGGGTCGGCCACAAGGAGGGCAACATCCCCCTCCGGGGTGTGCGGGGCGTCGGCGCCGTGGCCGGAGGCACCTGGCCGGCCCGGCTCTGGCACGACTACATGGCCGAAGCCATGCGAGGAGTCCCCGCCACCGAGTTCACCCAGCCGGCGCCGATCGAGTCGCTGGCCGACAAGGCCAAACGGGAAGCCCGGGGCGGCTTCGACCTCGGCGGACGGATCGACGCTCCCGGGCTGCCGGGCGGGTTGAACTACTACCCGAACGCGCCGCTGCCGTCGGCCGTCCCGCCGACGACGACGACCACGCTCCCGCCGGAGTCGACCACGACCACCACTGCGCCTCCGCCGACCACGACGTCGTCATCGTCGTCGACCACCACGACGTTCGGGTTCCGACGATCGAGTTCGTCGACGACGACAACAACGGCGCCGCGACGAGATCCCTTCGGGAACCGGTAGCGCCCCGGGGATCCGGGGTCTCTGCGGGAGGAACTACCTGCGCTCGCCGGCGCCGCCCGCATCGGCCGCTCCGGCCGGGCACTTGAGAATCTTCTCGCACGCCGCCCGGATGTAGGGGGCGAACGTCACCCGGTCGGACGTGAAGCCCAGCGGGGTGTAGCCCGGAGCCCCGATCCCGAGGACCTCGGCCTTGGAGTTGAGGATCGGCCCGCCGGCGAAGGGGCCGGTGACCGCAGCATCGTGCATGATCCCGGCAGCCGACACGTCGGCCACGAAGCCCTGGGTGATCGAGCCGCCGGCGCCGCCGACGCCGGCCACGTCGAAGATCCGCTCGCCGTACTGCGGCGGCGCATCGGCCGCCGCCCACTTGACGCGAGGGAGGCTGCCCTTGTTGACGATGAGGAGGGCCAGGTCGCGCTCCTCGTGCCAGGTCCAGAGGGTGCCTTCGATCCGTTCGTTGCCCTTGCGGAGGGTGATGGCCGGGCCCGGCTTGCGCGTCGAGGCCTTCACCACTGTCAGCGAGGTCACCAGGTACGACCGCTCTGCGTCGGACGTCACCACGAAAGCCGATCCGGCCTGGGCCCGGCCGAACTCGTCCTGCGTCTCGACGAGGTAGATCGAGTCCTTCACCTTGTCGACCAGTGACCGGAGGGTCTCGCCCGAGGCCCGCAGCTCCTTGATCGGCTCGATCTCCTTGCGGACCTCTTCCTTGGCGTCTTCCTTTTCCTTGTCGATGTCGTCGACGGCCTTCTGGAAGCGCGTCTCGAAGCCCTTGACGAACTGATCGACCTTCTTCTCCAGCTTGTCCGTCCGGTACTGGTAGTAGGCGTAGAGAACCGTTCCCCCAAAGGCGAAACCGATCGCCGCCGCCAGCATCAGCACGACGACGCCGACGACCGTGCGGGGCATGATTCGCTGCCCGAAGCGGCCCTCTCCATCCGAGCCGCCACCACGGCGTTGCCGGCGGCCCGCTTTGGGCGCTGCGGCGGGCGTCTCTTCCGGAGCCTCGGTGCGCATATGACGATGGTACGCGGCCGGGACCCTCCTGACTCGCACCCGCCTGGGAGGCCGCTGAGCCACCCCTTCTAGAATGTTCAGGTTATGACCGAGCGCCGAAGCAAACGACGAGGCGATGGAGATGCTCCGCGCGGCCTCGGAGGTTGCTGAGGTGCGAGGAGAGCCCGCACCGCACGTGGAGGTGCAGCCCGCCGCCACCGTGATGCTGGTGCGAGACGCCAGCGACGGGCCGGACGGGTCGCTCGAGGTGCTCATGTTGCGGCGGCATCCCGAATCGGTGTTCGCCGCCGATGCCTGGGTCTTTCCCGGCGGCCGTGTCGACGACAGCGACAGCCTCGACGCCCCCATTGGCGCCGGCCCCTCCGATAAGGAGGCCAGCCGGGCCCTCGGCCTTCCGTCCGGCGGGCTCGCTTACTGGGTGGCCGCGGCCCGGGAATGCTTCGAGGAGGCGGGAATCCTCCTGGCCCGTCACACCGACACCGGCGCCTGGCTCGACACCACCACTGAGTGGAGCTCGGCGCGGCTGGCCCGCAACCGGCGCGACGTCCACACCGGGGCCGCTTCTTTTGCGGCCGTCCTCGAGGCGGAAGGGCTGCTGCTCGACCTGTCGGGTGTCCACTACGTCTCGCACTGGATCACCCCGCCAGGCCGCACCGCCCGCCGGTTCGACACCCGTTTCTTCGTGGCCGTGGCGCCGCCCGACCAGCCCGTCTCCCACGACGCCGCCGAGACGGTCGAATCCGTCTGGACCACGCCTGCCGCCGCCCTTGCCCGGGGCGCCGGCGGTGAGATCACGCTCCTGGTCCCCACCATCGCCAACCTGAGGACCCTCGCCCAGTTCGCCTCCACCGAGGAACTGGTGGCGGTGGCCAACACTGCGGAGTTTCGATGCCCGACATGACGGGTGGCGTAGCCGCCGCCCTCTCGCCCCTGATCCGCCGGATCGTCGCCCCCAACCCCGGTCTCATGACGGGCCCCGGCACCAACACCTACCTCGTCGGCATCGACGAGGTCGCTGTCATCGATCCCGGTCCTGACGCGCCGAGCCACATCGAAGCCATCGTCGGCGCATCGATGCGGGAGCGGGTGCGGTGGATCCTCGTCACCCATCACCACATCGACCACGCGGCCGGTGTGCAACGGTTGAAGGAGGCGACCGGCGCCGAGATCGTGGCCTTCGGCCCGCCGAAATCGGCCGGGGCCGACTGGGCGCCCGACCGCAAGGCCAAGGACGGCGACGTCATCGAGGGCACCGAGTGGGGCCTCGAGGTGCTCCACACCCCGGGCCACGCCTCCGACCACCTGTGCTTCTTCCTGGAGGAGGAGCGGGTGCTCTTCACCGGCGACACCGTGCTGTCGGGCAGTACCACCGTCATCAACCCGCCCGACGGAGACATGGCCGCCGACCTGCAGTCGCTGGAGCGGCTCCGCAAGCGGCGCCTGAGCCGGCTCTGTCCGGGCCACGGCGACGTCCTCGACGACCCGAAGGCCATCCTGTCGGAGTACGTCGCCCACCGCATGGAGCGGGAGAACCAGATTCTCGAGATCCTCTCAGCTGGGCCGAGCAAGATCACGGACCTGGTGTCCAAGATCTACGTCGACGTCCCCGAGGCCCTGCACGACATGGCCGGCCGGTCCGTCCTCGCTCACCTGCAGAAGTTGAAGGCGGAGGGGCGGGTTTCGGGGCGCGACGTCAACTCGGCCTGGAAGGTGGCCTGACATCGCGGAGCGCACCGGCAAGCGGCTGATGGATCTGGCCGAGTCGGCCGATCTCCTCCGCCTGCCCGTCGAAGCGGTCCGGGCGCTGGCCACCGCCGGCTACCTCAAGATCAGCGGCGACGACGGCACCGGCCCGTCGTTCTCCGTCTCCGACCTGAAGGGTTTCCTGGCCCGCAACGCCGACGGCGGGTCGGCCATCCTCGTCCCCGACGACGCCGACCCCACCGAACTGCTCGAGGCGCTCGAGGGCCGCAGCGCCGAGATGGCCCGCCGGGCGCTCGACATCTTCTGCGCCGCCATGCCCGAGACGGCGATCTGGACGGCCGAGGAGCAGCAGCACTTCGTCGACCAGTCCACCGCCCGCTTCGAGGCCATCCTGGCCGTCACCCGGGCCGGGAACGACGTCGACGAGTCGCTGCTCGACGACCTCCGTGAGGTCGGCGCGTCGGCCGCCTGGGCCGGCAGCCCGCTGCCGCAGCTGCTCGTGGTGCTGCGGATCTCCCGCGACCTGGTGGTGAAGACGGCGGTGGAAATCGCCGAAACCCGGGGCCAGGGTTCGACGCAGGCGCTGGCCCTCCTCCTCACCCGGGTGCTCCCGGCGCTGGACCGGCTGACGGATGCGCTGGCCCAGGGGTACTGGGCGGCGGTCATCGGCCGGGAGGAGACGGACCGGGCCCGTT